>JAEWRF010000089.1 GCA_023460155.1 Bacillota bacterium
AAAGCGAACTGCCTTGCGCCATCCTGAACCTTTTCCAGCGGTTTTGCAATCGTGTGCCTGGCATCAAAAACAAAAACAAAGGTAAACGCCAGGTTCACCAGAACAATGACCGCCATAACGACTACGGAAAAAAACGCAGCGGCCGACTTTTCGGCCAGAAGTCCGTGAATCCCCACCGCGCATCCCGCAGTTCCCAACCAGAACACAATTTCAAGGTACATCAACAGCTTATGTGATATTTTCATGTCTCGCAAAAAATGCATCCGTGACATTTTTGTCCGCCTCTTTTATCTCTTTAAATTATTGTAACGCCTTCGACACGGCAGTTATAAATAGATAGGTAACACAAAAGAATTAGTCAAGTAATTACTTTCTTCTATCTGCTTTTCATTATATATTCGGAAACTTAATATGTCAATGTAGACATCGGATTAATTGATTTTTTATTTACCTTTTGCAATATTATCTGTAGAATTGGTTGAAAGGGGCTTGTTTTTCATGAACCGAATTCGCTTATTAAGAATGCAGAATGCATTAAAGCAGGAAGAGCTTGCAAAAATCATTCATGTCAGTCAATCGTCCCTGTCCGGTTATGAAAACGAACGGTATGAGCCGGATAAAAAATCGCTTTTGCGGCTGGCCAACTACTTTGATGTTTCCGTCGATTATCTGCTTGGGCTGGATCTGCCCGCCATGCAGGAGCCCTGCACGATCTCCAAAATTCCGCTCTACCGCTGCATCTGCGGGCACAGGCCGCTTCACGCCGCAGGGGAACTGCTTTGTTCGCAGGGAACGGATCTCTGGTTTCAGGGGAAAAAAGGAGAGGAATTCTTCGGTCTGGAAGTGCACGACTGCAGCATGGAACCCCGGATTCTCGAGGGAGACATCGTCATCGTCCGCAAGCAGCCGAATGCGAATAACGGCGACGTGGTAGTTCTTCAGATCGGTGAAAATTCCGCAATGATAAAGAAAATCGTCAAATACAGCGGCGGCATCACCCTGATCGGATACAACCCGAAATATCAGCCGGTTTCCTTTTCGGACGAGCAGATCGGCCGTCTGCCTGTCGCCATTCTCGGGCGCGTGGTGGAGCTCCGCGGCAAATGCTGAAAAAGAGCCGCTCTTTTCAGAACGACTCTTTTTCAGTGCCGGTACTTTTCAGCATCTTCGCGGCCGTTTCCGTATAGATTCTTCCGCCTTCTCCCGGGCAGGAGCACATCAGGCTGATTTTCTCCACGTCCATTTCCTGAAACGGCACGGAAAGCCCGGCCTGCACGCCGCCGTAAAGAACGGCTCGGCGCACAAGCGTCAGGTGAGGCCGGAACTCGCGGCGCTCCACCGGAAAACCTTGCCGGACCAGCGCCGCATCCAGTTCCTCATGAAGCCGCAGCAGGGCGTCGGAACGTTCGATTCCCGCCCAGTAAATATCCCCGCCCTCCCGTCGGAAGCTCCCGATTCCGCCGATCCGAAGCCGGAAAGGCGAAACGGTTACCGCCTCCATGGCATCGCGGACGGCATCCAGGCGCTGCGGGGCCGTTTCCCCGAGGAAAGCCAGAGTCAGATGAAGATTTTCGCGTGAGGTAAAGTTTCCGCTCTGAAAGCGGGGACGAAGGTTCCGTACGGCGGCGGCAAGCCCATCCCGGACTGGTTCGCTGAATAAAATTGCGATAAACAGCCGCATCGGGCTGATTCCTCCCCCTGCTGAAAAGCTTTTTTCTTCTTTCGACGAGCACATTATAGCATGGGGTACACGACAAAACAACCGAGAAAAAGTGCAAAACAGGCCGACGATAAATCGCCGGCCTGTTCCGCTTATCAGAAGGTAAATAAACCTTGTTAGCTCATTTATTAAGGAAGGGTTTTGGGGGCAGCCGATCGAATTCAATCGATTCCGACGGTTTTGCTCCTGCGTTCCATTAAAACCACATCATGCCAGACCCCATTGCTCATTTTAGCAACTTTTTCTTTGATGCCGATTTCCCGAAACCCGCATTTTTTATGCGTCGCAATGCTTGCCGCGTTTTCCCGGATAATCGCGCAGTACAGGGACCAGATCCCGTTTTCCTCAGAGCAGGAAACCACACGCCGCAAAAGCTCGGTTCCGATTCCCTGGCCCTGAAAGTTTGTTCCGATATAAATGCTGACTTCGACAACCCCCCGGTAGCAGTCTCTGCCGGAGGTAGGGCTCAGCGCCACCCAGCCCAGCACGCCCTTTTCCGAGCGCGCAACAAACCTGCAGACGCCGAGGTGCCCTTTATTCCAATCCTCCCAGGAGGGCGCACCCGCCTGAAAGGTCGCTGTGCCCGTTTTGATGCCCTCGAGGTAAATATTCTTTACCTGTTCCCAATCGGAAGGCTGCATTTCCTCGATTGTGTATTTCAACTGCGCTCATTCCCCTTACACGCCGGATGCGAAGTCACCGGTCCTTGCCGGTATCTCTGCTTTCCGGAAGGTAACGGTCAAGTCTGCTGACCTTTTCCCGTCCGTACTCTTTTTTGCAATGCGGTACGGCGCGGTCCCTGCGGTCAGGCCACTGATTGACGCGGTCTTCCCCCAAAAAAACAACTTCGTTTCCAACAAAATTACGATTTTCCACAGCGCTGCCTCCTTAAACGGACATCCGGTCGATGTTGATGGTTTTCGTACTGGAAATACCCGTCATGGCTGCCGGGTCGAGAACCGTGCGGAGCTGATCTTCGTTCAGAATGCCCTTGCTCACGATCAGGCGGGAAACCGGAACCCCGGTGTGAAGGGATTCCTTCGCGATTTCTGCGGATTTTACATAGCCGATATAGGGGCAGAGCGCGGTGACAATACCAACGCTTTCCTCCAGATGTTTTTTGCACATGTCACGGTTCGCGGTGATGCCCGTAACACAGTGATCCACCAGTGTTTTAACGGCACCTTCGAGACTTGTGAGGGACTCGAACAGATTGTAGAACAGAACCGGCTCGAATGCGTTAAGCTCCATCTGCCCTGCCTCGGCCGCGAGCGTAGCGGTGCAGTCGTTCCCGATGATATTGAACGCCACCTGAGAAACGACCTCAGGAATCACCGGATTGACTTTCCCCGGCATAATGGAGGAGCCGTTCGCCATCGGGGGCAGGTTGATTTCCATAATGCCCGTGCGGGGCCCGCTTGAAAGCAGGCGAAGATCGTTCGCCATTTTGGAAAGATCAACCGCGCAGGTTTTCAGAGCTCCGGATACCGCAACGAACCCGTCGAGATTCTGTGTGGCGTCGATCAGATCGTCGGCCTGCGCCAGTTTCTCGCCGCAGACCTTCTGCAGGTTGGCGGTAATATTATATAAATAGGAAGGGTTTGCGTTGATTGCTGTGCCGATGGCGGTGCCGCCCATATTGATGCTTCTCATTTCGTCCTGCACCTTGGTAAGGCGCCGGATGTCCCGGCGGATCACGGAAGCATACGCGGCGAATTCCTGCCCGAGGCGAACCGGAACCGCATCCTGGAGCTGTGTGCGGCCCATCTTCAGAACATCGTCAAACTCATCGGCCTTTTTATCCAGAGCGGAAGCGAGCCGTTCCAGCTGAGTCAGCACCGCGGGCATCAGCTTCAGAACCGTCAGCTTACCGGCCGTAGGGAAAACGTCGTTGGTGGACTGGGACATATTCACGTGGTCGTTCGGGTGAACAACCTTATAGTCGCCCTTTTCGCCGCCGAGCAGCTCAATCGCGCGGTTCGCGATCACCTCGTTGGCGTTCATGTTTGCGGAGGTTCCCGCGCCCCCCTGAATGGGGTCCACAATAAACTGACTGTGAAGGCGGCCCCCGATTACTTCGTCGGATGCCCGGATAATCGCGTTGGCGATATTTGCTTCCAGATTGCCTGCGTTCCGGTTGGTGATGGCCGCAGCCTTTTTGATCTCCGCAAGGGACGCAATAAAGGCAGGTTCCATCCGCCTGCCCGTAATATGATAATTATTCCGCGCGCGCAGCGCTTGTACTCCGTAATACGCGTTTGCAGGAACATGCATGCTTCCGATCGAGTCCGATTCAAGTCTCATTTTCATGACTGGCACCCCATTCCGTAATCATCCGTTACTTGCTTCTCAGCACGGCAGTTACTCTAACATAAACCCGGAACGGCGTAAATAGTTTTTCCCGCGTTCGATCAATAATTTTTATTTCAAGGTACTTATCTTAAACAATCAAAGTTATTGCTCCCAATACTTTATTTTCAAAGGTATCGGAAAATTTGGGCCAATTAAACTTTTTTTAAGAAAACCTATTGAAAAATTGCAGAAACCAATTTATAATTAAATTAAATGCAAAGGGGCATACCGTACGGATAAGTCGGTATGTCCCTTATTCATATTTTGTTTTATATGGTTCGTACGGAAAAAAGGAAATCTTACGAGGTGATTCTTTGTGGACAAAATTGACGCTACGCTGATCTCGGCATTGCAGGAAAACGCCAGAATCCCGATTAAAACACTCACAAAAAAGGTGTTTCTGTCTTCCCCGGCTATTTCCGCCCGAATTGAAAAACTGGAAAAGCAGGGGCTGATCAGCGGTTATCACGCCATGGTAAACCAATACAAGCTTGGTTACCATATCAAGGCATTCATTAACCTCGAATTGCCTCCCAACCAGAAACCGGATTTTTACCCGTTCATCCGGGCATGTCCCAACGTTGTGGAATGCAACTGCGTCACCGGGAATTATTCCATGCTGATTAAGGTCATCTACCACAGCACGATGGAGCTGGATGAGTTTATCGGTCAGCTCCAGAAGTTCGGCCCCACGCAGACGCAGATTGTTTTCTCCACGCCGGTGGAGCCGCGCGGGGTAAAGGTGCTGGAGTCCGATAATTTCTGACCGAAGAACCCTTAACGGCCGGAAAAGATAAGGTGCAGAAGCACAGCCCCGAGCGTGAAGGAAAGCAGAAGCCCGAAAGCGCCGAGCATGGGAATGCCGAACGAGCTTTTCGGCAGATCGGAGGCGCAGAGAACCGCCGAGCCGATTAAGAGCGCGCCTTCCACGAGCCCGAGCGCCACAATGCCGGCCATGCGCCGGAAGGCGGTCATCTGCTGCCCGGAAACCGTCAGCTCCGCATTCACTTTCAGCTGACCCCGGGCCCCCATTTTCAGCAGCTCAGAAAGCTGCACGGGAATATCCGGGACCCGGCGGAGAGAACGCACCAGCGCGGCGCCAAGCTTTTGCGCTTCCTGTCCGGCGTCGAACTGCTCCAGAAAGCTGCCGGAGAGATGGTGCACCATAACCTGCATCACGCTGATCTCCGGACTGACCGCCCGAATGACCCCCTGAAGCGTAACCAGACCTCTGCCGAGCATGGAAAAGCCCGGCGGCATCACAAGGCCGTTCCGGTTGGCCATGCCGATGACGTCGTCACGCATCGCCATCAGGTCCATGCTGCCGACCTCAAGTGCTTCATATCGGGTCAGGAGGTCATCCGCATCGGCGGCAAGCTGCGTACGGCTGACCGACCCGGAATGCCCAAAATAGGAGATCATCAAATCCACAAGCCCGTTGATATCCCTGTCGGCTGCAGCGCTTACGCAGCCGCGCAGGGTTTTTTTGTCGCGCTCGGAAAGGCGCCCCATCATGCCGAGGTCCAGCCAGACGATTTTCCCTTTCCGGATGCGGATGTTTCCGGGATGAGGATCCGCGTGAAAAAAGCCGTCCCCGATGATCTGCTTCATGTAGTTTTCGGCCAGCTTTGAGCCGATCTCCCGCAGGTCGTAGCCGCTTTTCAAGAGTGCATCCGTGTCGTCTACGCGGATGCCGTCCATATACTCCATCACCAGCACGGCGGAGGTCGACAGTTCTCGGAACACTTTCGGGCTTTCCACATAACGGATTCCTTCGTTCAGCCTGCGGAATTCCTCCGCCTGATCGGCTTCCAGGCGGAAATCCATCTCCCGCTTCGCCGCTTCCCAAAGCTCCCCGATTACCTGATTGAAATCGACGGCCTTCCCGGTCTTCCCCGCGATGCGGAGAATTCCGGACGCCCTGCGCAGCAGAACCACATCCCGCGCCATCTTCCCGCGGATGCCCGGTCTGCGGATTTTCACCACAACCCGTTCCCCCGTGAAAAGCTCCGCGTAATGGACCTGGGCGATGGAAGCGGAACCGAGCGGTTCCGGGTCGAACCGGGAAAAGACCTCCCGCAGAGGAGTGCCGTATTCCTTTTCCACTTCGGCGGCCGCTTCCGCGCCGGACATCGGGCCGACATTCTCGCGCAGCTTTTCAAGCTCTTCGCAGTATTCCTGCGGGAGCATATCCGGTCTCATGGAAAGAATCTGCCCGAATTTGACAAATGTCGGGCCGAGTTCCTCACAGATCAGGCGCAGTTTCTGAGGCGTCATCCCCCGCGTAACCCGGTGCTTCCGGAGAATGCCGAGGATTTCTCTCAAACGGTGCTCGCGGGCGGACGGTTCATTCGGCATCGTCTTCCGGAGCGGCGGAAGCTTCCGCCTCCGCGATTTTGCCGCGAAGCTCCTCCAGCTGCTGCCGGTTCATCCTGCCGATCTCTTTTTCAACGCCAGCAAAATTCATCGGGGCTTTCGCTTTTTCCTCTTCCTTCTCGGCCATTTTTTCTTTGATATTCCGCCGGAGCTCTTCGTTTAGGATTTTTCCCTGCTCCAGCGTGAGCTCCCCTCTTTTTACGAGCTCGTCCACAATCTGCTTTGACTTTTCCGCTGAAATGGCAGCTGCTCCCAAACCGGCCAGAAATATCTTTTTCAGATCCTCATTGAGCGGTGACAACATAAAAAAACACCCCCTTTTTTAAATGCACTGCGGCTTTATTATTATGCCAAAATTTCGAAAAAAACCAACCGGATTCCTTCCTATTTCACAGGGGAAGCGGTCTTCCGTCGGCAGAATTTCATGAGGGCCGCTCCGCACGGCCCTCATAAGAACAAAGCGGCATCAAACTTTTTTATATTTAAGGCGCGTAGCGTTCCCGCCCCGTATATGCCGCTGTGACTTATTGAAATCAAGGATCACCTTTACTTTCCGGTAAAGCTGCGAATCAATGGTTTTGAGCCTCTGCGATACGTCTTTATGTACGGTGGACTTGCTGACCCCGAACTTCTTCGCCGCACTGCGGACGGTGGCTTTGTTCTGAACGATGTACTCGCCCAGCTCCACGGCGCGTTCCTCCACGATGCCTTTCACGGTTCTGCCCCTCCCCCAAAAACGATTCCGATTGCTAAATAGGTATGCGTTCGGGGTGGGTTTTAGTACTGAGGCGGGCGGGTTACGCGTTTGCAGATGTAACCGGAACGTTTCAATCCTGAAGAAAATCGGGGTGCTTGCCCTGAAGTACGCTTTATTATGCATGAAGGAACTGTTTTCCTGCAGCATGAAGCAAGGGTAAGAGTATGGGGAAAAGGCACTTAAATCGAAATTGTTTCCGAATCCGACGCCAATGATTTTGGGGTAAAAAGGCCGGAACAGCTTGGGAGAGTTTCCCTGGCTGTTCCGGCAAAGTGAAGTTATGAATTATTTTATAATGGAGGCAATCGTGCGCGGTTTCTTTTCCTGATTCAGATAAAAGCCCACCGCCTGATCTGCTTTTCCGATTGCGGTTACTTTAAAGAAATAACTATTTCCCTGGTGCCCGTTATAGGTTACCTGAAACACGGCATTATTCCCCGAAAGGAAGGTTGGTTTGACTGCCGAAGTTACCTTAAACTGGTAGGTTTTTCCCACTTTCACACTCAGCTTACTGCCCGTGTCAAGTTTAATCGGGGCAGCAGCTGCAACCTGCTGAGGAAGCAGTACATACTGAGAACAATGATTGATTACGATGGTCGCATAACCATTGGAATCTACTGTGCAAGTCGAATTGTCAACTGTCTCCAGCTGCTTCGAGAAAGAATTATAGTAGTACAAATACAAAGTCTGGCCGGCCCTGTAGCCCTGATCGGAGACCAGTACTCTAACGGTAGCCGGAGCCGGGAGTTCTCCGCTGTTCGCAAAGGTAAGAAGGACGCCCTTGTTTGCAGACGGGACCGCATTGCTCACCGATGCATCCAAGGCGGTCGTCCTGGTATTCATCGCCATATTGATGTCTTTTAGTTCCGTTCCAGAAGATTCAAGTTCGGCTCCCCTGAATGTCCAGCTGTAAGCAACTTTTCCGGATGTGGAATCAATCACATTTACCGTAATATCTTTTTGCGCTTGTTTTGCAGCCTGAAGCACCACTGCATCCATGTTGATCGTGATATCCGCATTTGATGCCGAACTATAGGCCACATCAGAAGGAAGGGTCATACTCATCTGCACAGTGCTTACATCTGAATTTGTCAGCTGCCCGATAATTGTCTGATCGGGAATGGAAATTACAATCTGGGCATGCTGTGCCGCCGTGCCCGTAACCGCAGCTTCTTTCAGGATGTCGGGGGCAACCGTTACCCCGAAGGAAGCCGTATTGCCGCTGATAACCGGCGCCGCATCCGGGACCGTCGTCACCGCCACCGTTGGCGCACCGGCCGGAGTTCTGCCAACACTGACCGTGCTGGATTCCGTTGACGTTTCGGATTTTCCGGAAGAAGAATTTCCGGAACTGTTTTCATTGTCTCCGCTGGAATTATTATTGGACAGAGACTGGGCGAATGCGCTTACATTCCCATTCAGGGTAAAGTTCTCGAAGAGTGCCGCAACGTTATCATACCGTCCGGAACCGTTTGTGGTCGCTACGCCGACACCGGTTGTATCGTTCAGATCCGAAGACGTAATGGAACTGTTCGTCCCATCCGTGACCTGAATCCAGTTGGCATTGTCTTTGCTTACATAACCCGTGGAAACATTTCTTGTTCTCTCAATTTTCAAATAGATTGCCGTGGTATCCGCATAAGGATCTGTCATGACGATTGTAGTGCTTCCGTTTTTCAAGGTAATGGTATTTGCGGTAGTTTTCGTAACCGTCGTGACGTTAACGCCGCTTGCATCATCAGCATTGGAGGAAGCTGACGTAGCAGTAGTACCTCTCAGCAGTGCAATGTAAGGGGTACTGGAACCGCCTCCTGGTCCCCCCATTCCGCCGCCCGAAGAACTGCTGGTTACGGTTGTCCCGTCGTTTCGGATCATCAAGCCTGCCGGAAGCGTTGAGGTCGAAGACTTATATGTCAGTTTTACAGAAGCCGTAAAATCTCCGGTTGCATCGGTTGTAACGATGTTTTTATCTGTGGAATCGCCGCCCATCGGTTTCCAGTTACCGTTCTGAGTCGTAAGGGACAAAGACTTTTCGGAATTGATTCCATAGGCAGCGCCGCTATCGGCAGTCCAATTGCTTGTCAGCTTATAGCTGGAAGCCGTTACGTTGATCGTGCAGGCCGCCGATACATTGTCCTGCAGCCCGGTGGACGCCGTAATCGTAGCGGTTCCCAGTCCGGTCGCCGTGATTTTGCCGTTGCAGACAGTTGCAACGTTCTTATTGCTTGAAGTCCAGTTTACGGAATTGTAATCGAGGTTTGCCTTTGCCTGGCCAAGCGTTGCAGTAAGTTTGCAGGTGTTTCCGACTTCCATGTTTTCCGTGCCCGCACTTAACTGAATGGTAGAAGACGAAGACGGCTTTGTGGTGGTGAATTTCACATTGCAGCCGCCGTTTTCTCTCATCGGAATGGTCAGAGTATCCGCGCTGGTTACCGTTTTGCAGGAGACGAAACAGTCATTGTTGGTATCTCCATCCTGATAAATCCAGGCGTAATAGGTTTTGTTGGAATCCAGGAAACTAAGGTCGAATTTTGCATCCCTGGCATTCGTGCAAATTGCGGAAGCATACCATTCTGCTGAACCGTTTTGAATATCGGCATCTCTGCTCTTTCTTGCTTCGGCAATATAACTGCCGAGATCAGCATCCAAAAGCTTGGTCTGAGTCCAGGTTGCCGGCATGTTCTTAAACCATGAGAACAAATTGCTTGCCTCGTAGTTCTCCTTCGCATCCGCAAAGCACGGAATGCCGCATTCGAACAGAACGGCCAATGCGCTGAGTTGATTCGTGGAAACGAGGTCGCTGCCGTCGTCGTAAAGCAAAGGAGTATAATCCGCCGGGCCCGTCGCACAACGGGTAAATGGTAGCAGGCAGTTCTGCTCCGCGCTTACATCCGAATGCTCATTGCCGTAAATTCCTTCGCGGGCGATGACGTTCGGCATGTTTCTTCTCTCGCCGGTGGGTTTATTGGCTCCATGATAGTTCACAATCAAATGATCCTTTGCGCATTCCTCTGAAATCAGCGCATAGGTTTTCATCATGCTCTGGCTTTCGCTGTTGAAGAAATCCGCCTTAATCCCCTTGATGGCCTGAACGGTTTTTCCGTTGACCGTAACTTTACTTGCCTCAACCCATTTCGCTATTTTGCCGACATAATCGGCATTGGTCGGGTCGCTTGAGTTGACAAGAGAGCAATTGGTCCAAACCAACAGGCCTATGCCCTTTTGTGCGGCATAGGTGCACACATCCTTGAACCAGGAATAATAACCGCTGTAGCTGCCGTTTACTTTAGGCTGCCAACCTTCATCCAGAAGAACATATTTCCAGCCCATCTCGGCGGAGAGATCAATGTACTTCTTATAAACATCCCCGTCGCTGCATCCTGAGCCGTTCAGCCAGGTCCAGGTAGTGGCGCCCGGAGTGATCCAGCTGGTGCCGTCGCTGAAGTTGCTCGGGTCGTAGGTTTCATTCAGGTTTTCAAACATCTGCGTCCCGACGATATCGCTGTAGGAGCCGATAACGGCGCAGCGCCAGGGGGATACAAATGAACCGGATGATGTAGTGATGTCTCCGCTCTGTTCCGCCGTGTAGGAAACATCCATTAAGCCGCTTCGATTTGTATCCGGCTTCAGCATAATACCTGCATAATCGGAATAGCTTCCGCTCAGCGCCGCTTCCATCAAAAGGACGTTGGTGGTGCCTGTCTGATAAAGGAACGGAACCGCCTGTGAACCGCTTACATCCGAAATATTCGAGCCATAGTACTTTCCTTCATAGGAGTTTACATAGGACATATGATAGCAGTAGGAGTTATCAGGCACCTGATAGCCCGTGCTCTCGGAGGAAATGCTGAATTTGTCCCTGTTATTAATGCTGTAACGGAAGGCAAATCCATCGTCATATGCTCTGGTGACAATGGACAAATCCGGAGAATTGGTCTTACTAAAGGTTAATGTCGTTTCATTCGCTTTGTTGTAATACACGGACTGTTTCCCGGAAATCATGTTATAGCTTTCGTCGATTGTTTTGGAGCTTTCGGTATCGTATTGAAGACCGGAAGTATAGTCGCCTACCGACGTCTTCATACCAGCCGGTGAGATTCCGACGACGGCCTTACTGCCTGAAAATACAGCATAGCGAAGGCTGCCGTCTATCCCGAGGAAGAACAACAGCTTTACCTTGCTGCTGGGAGACACGGTCATCCAGGACGGCGAATTATTCCCAAGGCCACTGCCGACGACTACATATGTCGTAGAAGTTTTTGTCTTCTTGCTGCTGTCCGCCTGGTCTGCATTCAGACATGCGGTGGCTGTAATACCCGCTGTACCGTTTCCAACCGCCGTTATGGTACCGTCGCCGCTGACTGTGGCAACCTTTTCATTGCTGGACTGATAAGTAACGGTCAGATCTCCCGAAGTTACATCGCTGCCATTGTACAGTTTTCCTGCAACTGTCGTGTCGGAAGTCGCGCCTGAATCCAGAAAAGGAGTATCCGCTGTCAGGGTAACCTTCTTTAACTTTTCACCAGCTGAAGGGTCAATGGACATTTCCGCATTTGTAAATTCAACGGAGGGACTTGGACCAAATGAATCCGTGCTGCTTGATACCAATTTAATTTCAAGTACCGCTGCCTTTGAAAGCTGAGAATCTTTGCTCCAGTCAAAATTTACAGACTGTGCTGTAGAAGACAATGTTACGTCTTCCTTTTTACATAATACCGTACCGCCTGAATCTTTTACCGACAGCGAAAGGGTAACGGAACTGCTGCCGCCACCCGGTCCGCCTTGATGCTGACTTGCCGTAGCGGCATCTGCGGAAATGCCGGTAAAGCCTCCCGTTATATCATAGTCTGTGGTTGCTGGTACAGAAAAGGTCACATCCGTACCGGAAGCGGAGGACGGATCTGATCCGGTATAATCCATTTTGCTGAGCGGAACTGAACCGCTGCTGTTTTCCGAACCGGTTTCAGCGGCAAACACGGTTTCCGAAAATCCGGAAACCACAAGTGTCAAAGCTAAAACCAGTGCTAATACCCTTTTCCTCATCTTTACTCTCCTTCACGATTTTCTCGAACGAAAACATTCCGTTCTCACGCAAACGCTTTGTTTCCGCTCATCGGGTCCTCTTTTGGCTTGCCGTTTTTCAAACGGCGGGCCGGAGAAAACACAGCAGAATCACAGCGTAACGGTTCATCAGGGAAGTAAGAAAAGAATCGGTTAAACTGCAAAAGACCGTTTCATGCCGCAATTCTGGTGTTTATTACCATAATTATATCTGCAGCACGTCAAAATTTATATGTATTAAATCAACGATTGGCAGGCTGATTTCTACTGAAGGGCAGATCCCTATGCCTGAAAATAGGACCTGCGAAAATCGGAGGGACTTTTCCCGGTGTACTTCTGAAAGACATCCGAAAAATGGCGGGTGCTGTAATATCCCACCATGATGGAAACGTCCTTGATATTCGTCCTAATATTCCGTATTAGGATACGCTTGGCGTTTTCGATACGCACTTCGGTCAAGTAATCAATAAAGCGGACTCCCGCCTTTTCGTGAAAGATGGTGCTCAGATAGTTGGGAGTCAAATGGAAACAGTCCGAAAGTTCATTGATGCCGATGTCGTTCATATAATTCTGCCGGATATAATCTTTGATTTTTTCAATCAGTTCACACTGAGGGGCAGCCTGTCCATACATATTTTCCGGCATCAGGGCCAGAGTCTGATAAAACCCGTGAAAATCGGAGGCCTCGATCCGGCTGCCGGTTATGCCGCTGAGAAATTTAGAAAGATTTTGAAAGGAAATCAAAGCATTAACAGACGAAAAATTTCGGGGAAGATCATTCAGGATGCTTTTGTATCGCAGTGCATCCGCTTCCATATAGGCGGTAAGAAGTTCCGAAAGGGCTTTCAAAAATTTTTCGTATGCGGGTTCCACCTGTTCCGGCAGCAGATTCACCCCCGCAGGGGAATAAGAAAACCGAAGATATTGGGCCGATTCTATTTTTTGACATTTATTATATAAATCTGCCAAACTGTCCGCCTGTGCATACAAGCAGGAGACAATTCCGTTTTCATTCGTCAGGCTATGACAGGCAAGCTCAATCTGCCGGAAAATATCATTTTCAGATCGGCTGTCACATTGAAAAACAGCCCGCAGTATCCCCTCTCTGGAGTTTACCAGGCCATAGAGGATGTGTTTTTCCACATACTGCTCCCCAATGGATTTTATCCTGAGAAACAGATCTCTGTAAATTCCCGGATACCGGTCCGTTCGGCTAGGGCAGTCAATAAAAAACAGAAAAGCCCAGTAACCCCCCTCTAAATCCGCACCGCAGCCGGTCCCTATTTCATCCCACAGGCTGAACCGATTGTAAAGGGCAAGCTGAAAACCATTATTATCATGATTCAGCACAGTCGAAAGGTTTTCCTGAAGCTTCCGGAGGATATCCTTCAGCTTTTGGGATTCAATCGGCTTCAGGATATAATCGCAGACCGGAAGCGACACACATTTCTGTGCATATAGGAAGGATGGATATCCGGTCAGCACAACATACTGCGTAACGGGAGATATGTTTCTGCACCTGTCAATGGCGGACAGGCCATCCATGCAGGGCATGTCGATATCCACAAAAACGATCTCCGGCCGGTACATCTCACATTTTTCCACCATTTCAAGCCCGTTTTTCGCCTCTAAAATCCGGCAGTCCAACGACGGGATATCCGCCAGCATGCTCTTGAGATAGAACCGGATCTTCCGGTCATCGTCCGCAATCAAAATCGTCATATTTTTCCTCCATATCGTTGCCTGTTCCGGAATCAGGGTCCTGTTCCCCTTCGACCGGAATCCGAATCATGCAAACCGTCCCGCTGGTTGCGGAACTCTGAATCCGGAATTGAGAGAAAGCCCTGAAATAGTGCAGCCGCTCTTCCACATTTTTCAAGCCTACCCGCGAGCCGGTTTTGGCAATTTTCCGCACGTCAAAACCGACGCCGTCATCCTGTACAAGCAGTTCCAGGACTTCACCGGTTTCATCCTCTGACACAAGACGGCCTTTCACCGAGATATGAATCGGCTGCTCCCTTGGCTCCATACCGTGAACGATACTGTTTTCCACAATCGGCTGGAGTAAAAGCTTTGGAATCAGCTCTTCTCCCGCCTTTCCCTCCAGATCAATGGTAAAATTCAGACGCTCTTCAAATTTCAGTTTTTGCAGCTCTAGATATTCGCTGAGAAATCCAAATTCTTCCTTTACACGGGTAATTTTTTCTCCGCTGCACGTGTAGCGAAATAAATGCGTCAGTTCAACAATGGATTTTTCCAGGAGCTCCTGCTCCCCCATACGGTTTAAAGATAAAAAGCCATTGAGAGTATTGTAGAAAAAGTGGGGATTGATTTGGGACTGCAAAGCCATGTATTCCGCGTTTTTCTGACTGATGGTGGCTTTGTACTCTCTTTCAATATGTTCATTCAGCTGTTCGCTCATCTGATCCAAAGCGTTTGAAATCAGCGAAAGTTCATCCCGGTTTTCAATGTCCGCCTTTGCGGAGAGATTGCCGCTCCCCAATTGTCGGATGGTACTTACGATTTTTTTAACGGAGACCAATATCTTTTTGGACTGCTGGCTGTAAAGTACAAAAGCCACGATGATGGCCGTCAATGTTATTGCTATGGAAAAGAATATAAATTTTGCTGTGGAAGCCAACAGATCTTTTCGGGATGAAAGATAAATCAATTTCCATCCATATTCGGGAATTCCAGTTTCCTCAACCGAATAAATATCGTCGTTATCTTTCAGCGTGGTGCTTGCGGTCTTCAGTTGTGAAAGAACTTCCTCACTAACCGTCCCACTTGTGCAAATCAGAGAATTCCTCTGATTGAACAGCACTGCGCGGGAATGTTCCGTTGTTTGAAAGTTTTTCACGAGGTCTGTAATTTTCCGGGAAGACACATCCACTTTCAGAACCCCAATGCTTTTCTGCGTATCGAAATCCTTAATGGCCCGTGTCAGCGTGATTACATTTTCAGTCGCCCGCTGATTCGGATAAATGCTGTTACGAATCCCGCTGATAACGATATCTCCGTTCGCTTCCTGAGCATCTGAAAACCACGATTCGGTAAAGTAGCCCGAAGTTTTCAGGCACTGCAGTTCGCCGTGGCTCCGGCTCAGCAAATACAATGTATCATCATTGTCTGACGCCGGATAAAACGCAATATTCTGAACGGCATCCGGGCAATTGTAGATCAACTTCAGATAAGTAAGATCATACAGATTGATCTGATTGGGATCGGCACTGCTAACCGAATTACTTTTCATCCGAAGCATCAGGGAATAAATATCGTTATACAAGTAGGGAGCCGAGGATATTTTCTCTATTTCATTCAGGTAGGAATAAATATCTGAGGATTCCATTCGGAGCATGCTCCCAATATGCTGATTTTCCTGTTCTTCGACCTGCCGGTTGTGAAGCAGCTCAAAAAAGGATGATATGAGAAGCACCGGCAGGGTGATGCTTACAATAAAAAGCAAATATAGGTTTTTCCGCAAAGTTCTCTTTTTCATCAAGTATCGAATCCTCTTTTAGATTTTCAACGAATTACTATCCAAAAAAATAGTGCTATAATTTTTATAAGTAACAAAATAATTTTAGATTTATTATACTGTAAAAATACAATCTTTGAAATATCAGGATGAATGTTAAAATGAAAAAGGCAGTAGGTTTTTCGATTTTATCGCTATTGATTCTGTGTTTTCTTTTCGCTTGCAGTAAAGCCGGCGCTGAGGATACAAAAATCGCGGAAAAGCCGGTGGAAATCAGTCTCTTGTCCAATATGCTCGGAGGAACAGATTCCGCGCTTGAAAGCGCCGTCATTGACTTTGAGAAAGAATCCGGAATTCAGGTGGATTTTTCTTCCCCGGGGAAAAATTACGAAAATATTATGAAGGAAAATATGGCAACCGGAAAAATGCCGGATGTTTTTACTACGCACGGATGGTCGGTAAATCGCTATCAGAATTATCTTTTGCCGTTGAATGACCTTTCTTTTGCAAAAAACATATCCGGTTATATCCGGCCCATTATTACTGATTCTACTGGGGCGCTGCTCGTTCTTCCGATTGATATGGATCTTTCCGGCATTGTTTATGACCCCGGCATATTAAAAAAGGCCGGAATCACTCCGAACGAAATCGCGACATGGGACGATTTCGCGAAAGCTTGCGAAAAAATCCGGAGGGCCGGCTATAATCCCATCTGCAT
>JAEWRF010000090.1 GCA_023460155.1 Bacillota bacterium
GCCGGTCCGGTATCCTGCGCTTTGAAGCACGGAAGCAAGCAGGGCGCAGGTTGTTCCCTTCCCGTTTGTACCCGCAACATGGACAAATTCCAATCTTTCCTGCGGATCCCCCAAACGGGAAAGAAGCTTTCTCACCCGCTCCAGCCCCGGCCGGGATCCGAAAACCTGCAGCGATTCAATTTTTTTGAGTGCTTCTTCATACCGCACAGGCACAGCCTCCTATTTGAGAAAAGGGCGGGCAACACTGCCCGCCCCCCTATATTTACAGATGATTATTTCAAGGATTCGATGCCGGAGCGAATCAGCGCGATATGCTCCGCCAGCTTCGCGGCATTCTGCGTTACGCCTTCCACGACGTCGGCAGGCGCCTTGGAAATAAATTTTTCATTTTTCAGCTTTGCCTGCGCGGTATCGTACTGCTTCTGCGCCGATTCCAGCTCCTTGGTCAGGCGTTTCAGCTCCGCTTCCTTGTCCACGAGTTCATCCATCGGAATGAACACCTTGGCTCCCGGCGTAACGATCGTCACAGCGCCGGGAACGTTGAACTGCGCGCCGATTTCAACCCCGCTTGCGAAAGCAAGGCGTTCCAGAATCGGCGTACCGGTTTTAAACGTTTCCGCGGAAACGGTTTCAACATAGAGATGTGTTTTCCGGGATGGCTGAACGTTCATTTCAGCGCGGCGGTTGCGCACCGACCGTACCACATCCATGATTTTCTCCATTTCGGCCGCCGCCTCCGGGAAGCAGTGCGTCGAGTCGTATTCCGGCCATTTGGAAACTACGATGGCCTCGCCCTCATGCGGGAGCGACTGCCAGATTTCCTCGGTGATATACGGCATAAACGGATGCAGAAGCTGCAGAGTGCCGGACATGACCCACACCAGCACCTGACGTGCGGGCTGCGCCTGTGCTTCATCGCCGGAATTCAGGCGGATTTTCGAAATCTCAATGTACCAGTCGCAGAACACGTCCCAAAGGAAATCGTAGACCTTCTGGCCTGCGACGCCCAGTTCAAAATGCTCAAGATTTTCCGTGACTTCCTGCGACAGGTGATTGAAGGCATCCACGATCCAGCGGTCCTCGAGAGAAAGGTTCTCCGGCAGGGCGTTGGTCACGTCGTGGCCCTCGGTATTCATCAGAATGAAGCGCACCGCGTTCCAGATTTTATTCGCGAAGTTGCGACAGGCCTCCACCTTTTCCACGGAATAGCGCATGTCGTTTCCGGGGCTGGTGCTGGTGGCAAGCATAAAGCGCAGCGCGTCCGCGCCGTACTCGTCGATCACCTGAAGCGGATCGATGCCGTTGCCCAGGGATTTGCTCATCTTCCGACCCTGCGAATCGCGCACGAGGCCGTGAATCAGAACGGTGTTGAACGGCACCTCCCCGGTATGCTTGAGGCCGGAGAACATCATACGGACAACCCAGAAAAAGATTATGTCGTAGCCCGTCACGAGCGTATTGGTCGGGTAAAAATAGTCGAGGTCCGGGGTTTTATCCGGCCAGCCGAGCGTAGAAAACGGCCACAGAGCCGAGGAGAACCAAGTGTCAAGGGTATCCGGATCCTGACGCAGGTGCGCGGAGCCGCACTTCGGACAGACATGGGGCTCTTCCCGCGCGACGATCATCTCGCCGCAGTCCTCGCAGTACCATGCCGGGATGCGGTGCCCCCACCAAAGCTGGCGGGAGATGCACCAGTCGCGGATATTTTCAAGCCAATGGAAATAGATTTTTGAAAAGCGGTCCGGCACAAATTTCGTCCTGCCGTCTTCCACCGCCTGAATTGCCGGCTCCGCCAGCGGTTTCATCTTGACGAACCACTGCTCGGAAACGCGCGGCTCGACAACGGTTTTGCAGCGGTAGCATTCACCCACATTGTGCTTGATGGGTTCCACTTTGACGAGGAAGCCCTGTTCCTTCAATTCTTTGACAATCTGCTTGCGCGCTTCGAGGCCCGGCATTCCGGCGTATTTCCCGCCGTTTTCGTTGATTGCGCCGGAATCATCCATCACGTTAATCACTTCGAGGTTATGCCGCAGGCCGACCTCATAATCGTTCGGGTCATGGGCAGGTGTGATCTTCACGACGCCGGTCCCAAAATCGCGCTCCACGTATTCGTCCGCAATGACCGGGATTTCCCTGCCGACCAGCGGAAGAATCAGCGTTTTCCCGATCATCGTCTGATAGCGTTCATCCTCCGGATGCACTGCAACGGCGGTATCGCCCAGCATGGTCTCCGGACGGGTGGTCGCGAGCTCCAGGTAGCCGCTGCCGTCCTTGAACGGATAGCGGATGTGCCAGAAAAAGCCGTCGCGCTCCGTAAACTCCACCTCAGCGTCGGAAATAGAGGTCTTGCAGTGCGGGCACCAGTTTATAATGCGTTTTCCGCGGTAGATGAGACCTTCTTCATACAGGCGCACAAAAACTTCCCTCACGGCCTTGGAACAGCCCTCGTCCATGGTAAAACTTTCGCGCTCCCAGTCGCAGGAGGAACCGAGCTTTTTCAGCTGTTCCACAATGCGACCGCCGTATTTTTCCTTCCACTTCCACGCGCGTTCCAGAAACGCCTCGCGGCCGATCTGATCCTTTGTAATGCCTTCCTTGCGCATGGCCTCCACGATCTTCGCTTCCGTTGCGATGGCGGCGTGGTCGGTTCCCGGCAGCCAAAGGGCGCTGTAGCCCTGCATTCTTCTCCAGCGGATTAAAATATCCTGCATCGTTTCATCCAGCGCATGCCCCATGTGAAGCTGCCCGGTAATGTTCGGAGGGGGAATCACAATCGTATACGGCTTTTTCTCCGGATCTCTTTCCGCGTGAAAATAGTTCCCGTCCAGCCAGAACTGATAAATTCGATCTTCCACTTCTTTGGGATCGTAGGTCTTCGCAAGTTCCCTGCTCATTATACTTCCTCCAATGGGTGTTTTCTGAAAAAAACGCCGTTTTAAAAGGATCCCCGGACTGACCGTCTTCCCTGCCGGGCAGAAAGCCAATCGGCGGTTCCTGAAATTCTGCTCTATTATGACATTGCGCCGCGTTTTTGTCAAATTAAGGTCATGCCTTTTTCCGTAAATAAAACGGCTTAAACCGGCGCCAGCACCGACAGTCCGCCGAGGACGATACTGTCTACAACGACGGCGACCCCAAGGCACAGAGGTACGTTCTCCGGATCGGGAATCTCCACGGCAAAGCAGTCCCCGTGTACGCACCAGCACCGGCTGTGCGTCATTACGACTTTTCCCTGCGCATCTACAAGATCAAAAGACCGCATCAGCACACTGCCGCGGAAGCGCCACGGAACCCCACGGAAACGCACGGGGCGGCGCGGCGCCGCAACATTCATGGTCATGCGCACGTGCTGAAGTCCGCAACTGATCGAATACTGGCAGGTTGAACTGAGCCGCACGCCGGAGATCCGGGCGGCCTTCCGGCCCCCCTGCTCCAGGTCTTCCAGCACAAGGCGGCAACCGAACGGCAGGTTCTCTCCTTTGACCGTAAATACGGGCAAGCCGTGAGAATCCAGAACGCAGAAAAGCGCCCCGGCACCGGAAACCGGTTTCAAATAAAATTGCATGGGCCGCCTCCTTCCACGCCCCTCCGCAGATGATCCTCTGCTCCCTATAGTTATTGTATATCATAGCATTTTTCCTTTGCGACGGCAACCGTTTCCGTTAAAAAGCGGGTGGGGCCGGGCATCCCGGCAAAAAGCTGTCGCAAAATGTGTCGAGTTGTGATATAATTCAAACAAATATAGGAAATACTTCCGCGGAGGTATGATTTATGCCGAAATCGCCTAACCTGAGCAATATCTTCACAAAGATCGGCGTGTCAAAGTTTGGGATCAAACGCCGGATATGGCTTCTGCTTTTTTACCCGGCCGCGTTTCTGCTGTGCTTCCTTACGGCCAAGCATCCGACTTTGGCGGAACTTTACGCGAAAAGCGTCTACTTTGACCTTTCGCTCGCCGTGAACCGTCTTACCAGGCTCGCGCCTTTTTCCGTCGCCGAGCTTCTGCTTGGGGTTCTGCTGGTCGGCGCGGTCGTCTATATCGTTCTGTTTATTCTTTTTCTTTGTAAAGGGAAAAAAACGCGTTCCGTGCTGGTTGTAAAGTTCATTACGAATATTCTCTGCTTTTTCGGCGTAATTTATTTCCTTTTCGCTTTGGGCTGCGGCATTAACTATAACCGCTACACGTTTGCCCAGACCAGCGGGCTGATCATTTTGCCCTCAACGAAGACCGAGCTGACGGATCTGTGCACATCGCTCGCCGGAGACGTCAACCGTCTCCGTGGGAAAGAGGAAACCGACAAGAGCTCCGTCACGAAGCTGCGCGATAAAAATTTCTCCGCGACTGCGGAGGAAGCCCGCAAATCGTTTGACCGCCTGAGCAGCGATTACCCTCTTTTAAAATCCGGTTACGGAGCGCCGAAGCCGGTGCTGCTTTCCGGGCTGATGTCCCGCTGCAACATCACCGGAATATTCGTCCCGTTTACATTTGAGGCGAATGTGAATACCGGCGCCCCCGCCTATACGCTTCCCGCCACCATGTGCCACGAGCTTTCCCACCTGCGCGGCTACATGCGGGAAGACGAGGCGAATTTCATCGGTTACCTGGCCTGCCTGAAGAGCGGCGATCCTGATTTTCAGTATTCCGGCAGCATGCTCGCCTTTACCTACGCATCGAACGCGCTGTATGCCACGGACCCGCAGGCGGCAAGCGGAATCTACGCGAAGCTGAGCGACGGGGTCCGGAAGGACCTCACCTACAACTCCAATTACTGGAAGCAGTTTGAAGGCCCGGTTGCAGCCGTTTCCAACTCGGTAAACGACCATTATCTGAGAGCCAACAGCCAGAAGGACGGCGTTCAGAGCTACGGGCGGATGGTTGACCTGCTGCTGGCCCGCCAGAAAGAACTTATGCGGACTCAGAAAAAATAAGGCGCAAAAAAGCGGGGGCAAAAGCCCCCGCTTTTTTTATGCCTTAATTCGGTTTTCCGTTTACTTTTTTTCTCCGGAATCCGGAATCTCGATCTGTTCGATAGAGCCGTCCGAAATTTCAATCTTGCCGCAAAGTTTCGCCCCGCTGCTGACGGAAATGGTAGTGGAGGAGATGTCTCCCAGAATGACCGCATTGTTCTCGCAGTTCACATTCCCCATGACGTGGACGTTGCCCTTGAGTTTGCCGTCAACAGTCAGGCTTCCGCACTTGATATCCCCTACAAGAACGGACTCGCTGTCAATCGACACGGTATCGGAAGCGCTCAGATTTCCCCGCACCATGCAGGAAATAAGATCCACTCCCGAACCCTGAACATCCCCGACCTGCTTCCCGTTGATTTTAACGTTCCCGACCGTGCTGATATTGCCGGTTACCGTACCGAGCATCTCGATGTCGCTGTCCGATTTAATATCGCCGACGATCGTGGTCCCACGGGAAATCACCGTCACACCGTCCGAAGCGGCGGCATGGCCGGAGCCCTCATACGAAGGAGGAGGGGTCTGTGCCCCGCCGTTATAACCTGAGCCTCTCGAAGCCGGAGTGCCGTACTCCGGAGGTGCCATGCGAGGAGCCGCTGCCTCCCGCTGCGGGTAACTTGCATAATTATTAAAATCGGTTTCACCCGAACGTTCCTGTTTCATCTCAGGTACTCCCTCCCCTTCCTCTTCTTCATAAGGACCATTCCAGATCCGCTTTACCATTTTGGTAAATTTACCATTCTGAGTATTGTCTGTCGTCTCCATAAGTGCCTGCCTCCAAAAAATTGATCCTTAAAAAGGGGAATCCAAAGCACAGTAAATCAGTTTTCATCAATACACTATATAATAATATATTATCATGTGTTTTTCCACCTTTTTTCAAATTTTTTTACCGAATCACCCTCTTTCCGGCCAAAAAGCACAAAAAAGCCCGCTCCGGAGGGGCGGGCTAAATTCTTTTTGAGATTATAAGCTCAGCGTGTCATCAGACCGCAGATCTGATTCGAGAACGTGACCGGGTCCTCGATCTGCACACCCTCGATCAGAAGCGCCTGAGTATACAGAAGGGAAGCATACTCCTTCAGGGTATCCTTGTCGTCGCGGTACAGTGCACACAGCTTTTCGAAAATCGGGTGGCCTGCGTTAATCTCGAGCACACGCTGTGCCTTGACCTTTTCCTTCTCCGCTCCGGGCAGGGAGTTGAGCACCTTCTCCATCTCCATGGAAATAGCGCCATTGGTGGAAAGGCAGACCGGATGGGATTTCAGCTTCTGGGAAAGGATTACTTCCGAAACCTTTCCGTCCAAAGCCTCTTTCAGGAAAGCAAGCATGTCCTTGTTTTCCTCCACCTTCTGAGCGGCTTCCTTCTTTTCCTCCTCCGTCTCCAGACCGAGGTCGTCTGCCGAAACGGATTTGAACTCCTTGTCGTCGTACTTCATTAGCATCCGCACGGCGAATTCGTCAATCGGGTCGGTCATGTACAGAATCTCAAAGCCGTGGTCCTTCACGGTTTCCGTCTGAGGGAGCAGGTCCGCGCGCTCAATGGATTCCGCGCACGCATAGTAAATATATTTCTGGCCTTCCTTCATGCGGGAGACGTATTCCTTCAAAGTGGTCAGTTTTTTGTCGGCAGAGGAGCAGAACATCAGCAGATCCTGCAGGGAATCCTTGTGCGCCCCATAATCCTGATAGACGCCGTATTTGAGCTGAAGGCCGAAATTTTTATAAAATTTCTCGTATGCCTCGCGCTCGTTTTTCAGCATGGCCTCCAGTTCCGACTGGATTTTCTTTTCCACGCGGCCCGCGATGATTTTCAGCCGGCGGTCGTGCTGGAGCGTTTCGCGTGAAATGTTGAGCGACAGATCCTGCGAATCCACCAGGCCGCGCACAAAGCTGTAATAGTCCGGCAGCAGGTCGGCGCATTTGTCCATAATGAGCACGCCGTTGGAATAAAGCTGCAGGCCCTTTTCGTAGTCCTTTGTGTAGAAGTTGAACGGAGCTCTTGCCGGGAGATACAGCAGAGAGTGGAACGTGGCCGTCCCCTCCGTATACATGTGAATCACCTTGGCCGGATCCTCGTAGTCCATGAACTTGTCCTTGTAGAACTGATTGTACTCTTCCGGCGTGATTTCCTTTTTGTTCTTGCGCCACAGCGGAACCATGCTGTTCAGCGTTTCGTTTTCCGTATAGGTTTCATATTCGTCTTTGCTGCCTTCCTTCAGGCGGCTTTTTTCCACGTCCATTTTAATCGGGTAGCGGATATAGTCCGAATATTTCTTGACAAGATTACGGATTGTATAAGGATCCAGGTACTCTTCGTATTTTTCGTCTTCCGTATCGGGCTTCAGCTTCAGGGTGATATCCGTGCCGTGGCCTTCCTTTTCGCACGGTTCCAGGGTATAACCCTCCGTTCCGGCGGACTGCCACCGGTTGGCCTCCGGGGCGCCGAACGCTCTGCTCGTTACCGTCACCTCGTCGCTGACCATGAAAGCGGAGTAAAAGCCGACGCCGAACTGCCCGATGATTTCAATATCCTGCTTCTGCTCCATGGCCCCTTTGAAATCCAGCGAGCCGCTCTTGGCAATGGTGCCGAGGTTGTTTTCCAGTTCCTCGGCGGTCATTCCGCAGCCGTTGTCCGAAATGGTAAGAGTGCGCTTCTCCTTGTCCGCAGTAATGCGGATGACAAAATCGTCCCGGTTTAATCCGGTATTCCCGTCCTGCAGGGTTTTGTAGTACAGCTTGTCGATGGCGTCGCTTGCGTTGGAAATCAGTTCGCGCAGGAAAATTTCCCGGTGCGTATAGATGGAATTGATCATCAAGTCCAGCAGACGCCTGGACTCTGCTTTAAATTGCTTTACCGCCATGAATAGTCCCTTCCCATAAAAAAGTTGGATTAGCACTCTATTGATTCAAGTGCTAATCCATATTCTAAACCATCCGGCCGGAAAAAACAAGGGGACAAAATGTTAATTTTTTGTAGACGAACCCGGGTCCGAGCGGGGCACATAATCGTGGTCCACCGTAATGACCGGATAATAATGTTCGTCGATCGAGCGCACCCGTTCGCCGATTTTCTCCGTCAGTTCTTCGTCGCTCAGGGGAAATTCAAAGGAAACGCAGACATCGAAAACCAAATTTGAATGGGTTGGACCCCAGACGACGCGAAAATCGTGCATGCTGATATCCGGTGATATTTCCAGCAGCTGCTGGCGCACCTGCTCACGCAGGGCGTTGGTCTTTTCATCCCCGGTCATGATCGGGTCCATGTGGACCACAAGGTGGATTCCCTTTTTCAGCAGAAAATCACGCTCGATGTTGTCGATAATGTCATGGCTGACCAGAACGTTCCGCTCGGCCGGAACCTCGCAGTGAACGGAGGCAAAACAGCGTCCGGGGCCGTAATTGTGAATATTCAGGTCGTGGATTCCCAGTACGCCGTCATAGGCCAGAATGCTGCGGTAAACCTCGTCCACAAACTCTTTTTCGGGTGCTTCCCCCAAAAGCGGATTGCTGGTTTCCTTCACGAGTTGGTAACCGGTAAACAGAATCAACGCGGCGACCGCAAGCCCCATGTAGCCGTCGAGGTTGAACCCCGTCAGACGGGTGATCACCGTGCCGACGAGAACGGTTGAGGTGGCGACCACGTCGTTCATGCTGTCGGCCGCGGCTGCGGAGAGGGTAGAAGAATGAATCGCCCCGCCGGTTTTGCGGTAAAAAGCCCCCTGCCACAGCTTCAGAAGAATGGAAACGACCAGAACCGTCAGCATAACCGGGCTGAATTCCGCGTTTTCCGGGTGCAGAATCTTTGCAACCGCCTGCTGGGCAAGCTGAAAGCCCACGATGAAAATCACGATGGAAACGATCAGCCCACTGATATATTCATACCGGGCATGGCCGTAAGGGTGCTTGGTATCGGCCGGCTTCGCCGCCATTTTGAAGCCAACCAGCGTAACCACCGACGAGGCGGAATCGCTCAGGTTGTTGATTGCATCCGCCGTCACTGCGATGCTGTTAAAAAGCAGTCCGACCGTCATTTTGAGGGCAAAAAGGAGCAGGTTGGTGCAGATGCCGACCGCTCCCGAAAATTTGCCGTATTGCTGGCGGACTTCCTCGCTTTCCGTGTTTTTATAATTCCTGATAAACAGGCGAAGTAAAAAGCCGGTCATTTTCCGCCCTCAAAAAGGCTTCCGCCCTCGCAGTCGATCGCGGTAAAGAGGGGGAAATCCACAATTTCCAGCTTCTTCACCGATTCGCAGCCGAGGTCCTCAAACGCGAGGACCTCCAGCGAGCGCACGCATTTCGCAGCAAGCGCGCCCGCGCCGCCGATCGCACACAGATAAACCGCCCGGTTGCGCTTCACCGCGTCGATCACTTCCTGCGAGCGGTTGCCCTTCCCCACCATGCACTTGAGGCCGAGATCCAGCAGATGCGGAGCGAAGCCGTCCATACGGGCAGAGGTGGTCGGGCCGCAGGAACCGATGGGAAGGTTCGGCGGTGTGGGGGTCGGCCCGGCGTAATAGACCGTTGCGCCGTCCAGCGGGAACGGCAGAGGCTTGCCCTCCTCCAGCAGCGCAAAAATCCGCTTGTGCGCCGCGTCGCGCGCCGTATATACCGTCCCGCTCAGCAGGACCAGATCGCCGGCCCGCAGGGTACCGGCCGCTTCTTTCATATCTCTGGTGTTCAAACGAATCCGTTCCATCAGGCAAAACCTCCAATAGATCAAAAAGGGAACCGCACCGCAGTTCCCCTTTTAAGTGTCATTGATTTTTTATATTACCTTAAAACAATTGAAAAGTCAAAGCATTTTTTTGCGCCGGAGCACAACGGCGACAACGGCGGCATACAGAACGGAAAAGCCGGCCGGAAACCAGAAATTCGCAAGCGGCAGACCGGAAACGTTCATACCGTAAAGGCCGATCACGACGGCCGGGACCAAAACCAGAATCGCAATGGAAACCAATGTTTTGATGCCGATGTTCAGGCTGTTGGAATTGACGGATGCGAATGCTTCCATGGTTCCGGACAAAATACTGAGGTAGATGCCGGACATGTCAATCGCCTGACGAACCTCGATCAGCACGTCCTCCAACAAGTCCTGATCCTCGTCGTAAAGCTTAATAATGCGCCCCCGCATGATTTTTTCGAGGGTGATTTCATTCCCTTTGAGCGACGAAGAAAAGTAAACCAATGATTTTTCAATATCGAAAAGCTGAAGAAGCTCGGAATTCTTCATGGTCTCCCGGAGCTCGTCCTCAATAAAATTGCTGATTTTATCAATCTGCTTCAGGTACTGCAGATACCGGCTGGCAACCCTAAGCATAATGGAAAGAATAAAGCGGGTTTTCAGATTGGTCTGAACCCCTTTGACCAGTCCCTGGGCAAATTCCTCAACCACGGGATTGTTCCGGATCGAAACGGTGATGACGTTCTTTTCCGTGAGAATGATACTCAGCGGCATGGTGGAATAGGTGATGCCGGTTTTGTCCTTTTCCACGATCGGAACGTCGATAATCACCAGGGTACTGTCGTCCTCGTGGTCAATATGGGAGGATTCCTCCTCATCCATCGCGGAACGGAAAAACTCCGGCTCAATGAGGTAATCCTCAATCATGCCGTTGATCTCCTCGTCGCTTGGGGCGATGCAGTTAATCCAGCATCCCGGCTCCGCTTCCGGTATCATACGGATCCGCCCGTCCACCGTCTTGTAATAGGACAGCATTGCGCTCAACTCCTTTGTTGAATTTGCCTGGTTGATTCCCTAAAGGGTCAGGTTTCACAATGCCACCTCCGGTCATACTTAATTTTACATCCTGTACAATTATAGCATAAGCCGTTGAGATTTCAAGAGCATGGGCGACTTTTTCGGACCTGCTTTCCCCTCCTTGCCGAAAGTTGAGCCTTTTTCGGCGATTTCAGCTGATTTTATGTTGAAACAGGGCGATTTTTAAAAGCCTTACGCGTTTTGCCCATCCCGTTGGAGATCTTTTTCCCGGATCTCCACGCGCCGGATTTTTCCGCTGATCGTCTTCGGGAGTTCTTCCACAAAATCGATCACGCGCGGGCATTTATAGGAAGCGGTCTGGGTCTTCACATATTCTTTCAGCTTCGCGGCAAGCTCGCGGGAGGGGCTGTAGTCCCTCGTAAGAACCACCGAGGCCTTAACGGCCTGCCCCCTGCGGGCATCCGGAATACCCGTAACCGCGCATTCCAGCACAGAGGGGTGCTCCATCAGGACGCTTTCCACCTCGAACGGGCTGATCCGGTAGCCGGAGGATTTAATCAGATCGTCAACCCTTCCCACATACCAGAAATAGCCGTCCTCGTCGCGCCGGGCCGTATCCCCCGTATGGAAGACGCCGCCGCGCCAGGCATGGGCCGTCAGCTCCGGGTTGAGATAGTATTCCGTGCACAGGCCCGGCTGACGGCCGTCCTGCGGGATCCGCACGATGATTTCGCCCGTTTCCCCCGGTTTTGTGGGGTTGCCGTTTTCATCAAGAATATCGATGTCGTAAAGCGGCGAGGGCTTGCCCATGGAACCGGACCTCGGCTCGGAGCCGAACAGATTTGCGACCGTAAGGGTCGTCTCCGTCTGGCCGTAGCCCTCCATGAGCGGGAGACCGGTCATTTCCTTAAACCGATTGAAAACCTCCGGATTCAGTGCTTCGCCCGCTGTGGTGACATATTTCAGGGAGGAAAGGTCGTAGCCCTTCATGCCCAGCTTGATAAAGTAGCGGTAAACCGTCGGCGGCGCGCAGAAGGTCGTAATATGATATTTCTCCATTTTCTCGAGAAGATCATCCGGGTAAAACTCGTCGAAGTCATAAACGAACACGGCGGTCTCCATGAGCCACTGGCCGTACAGCTTGCCCCACGCCGCTTTGCCCCAGCCGGTGTCGGATACCGAAAGGTGCAGCCCCTCCGGGTCCACATGCTGCCAGTGTTTCGCCGTGACGATATGCGCGAGCGGATACGCAAAGCTGTGCATCACCATCTTGGGCTGCGCGGAAGTGCCCGAGGTAAAATACATCAGCATGGGATCGCCCACATGGGACGCCGCCTGCGGACGCACAAACGGCTTTGCCTGCCCGAGGCCCTCCGCAAAATCATACCAGCCGTCCCGCTTGCCGTTTACGAGAATCTTCGTGCGCATCGAAGGGGAATTCAGCGCTGCCTTGTCCACATAATCGGCAATCGAACCGGTCGCGGTGCATACGATGGCGCACACGTCTGCCGAACGGAACCGGTATTCAAGGTCCTTCGCCGTAAGCGATACCGCGGCGGGCGCGGCAACCGCGCCGATCTTGTGCAGCGCAATGATCGAAAACCAGAATTCGTAATGCCGACGGAGCGTCAGCATCACAATGTCGCCCTTCCCGATGCCGAGGCTCATAAAAAACGACGCGGCACGGTCGCTGTATTCCTTGACTTCGCCAAAGGTAAAGCGCCGTTCCGAGCCGTCCGCCCCACACCACACAAGTGCCAGACGGTCCGGCTCCGTCCGGGCCAGTTCGTCTACTACATCGTAGGCGAAATTGAAATTTTCCGGCACGTTCAGATGAAATTTCGTCAGCGTCCCGTTCGAATCGTACTCTTCCTGAACATATTTAAGATGGATTCCCTGCATGTAAAATTCCTTTCCTGCTTTTGATATAGTAATAAAAAAGACATGACCTGATTCTTATGACGATATGATAGCACAATTGGAGCGTATCTTCAACAAAAACCCGAACTAATTTAAAAGATTAAGGCAGCCGGTCTGTTATAATCTCTCCCTTAGTATCGGCACAGAACAGAAAATATTCAGCCCGGCTCAAACGAAATCCGGCAGCAAAAAACGGACGGGTTTCTGCAAGCCCGTCCGTATGTACGCTCAGGATTTCCGGTTGAAAATCTGCATGATATCCGTAAAGTCGTCGTCGTCCACATTAGCGGCATCCCGGGGCTTTACTTTTTCTTCCCCGACGGCCTGCGGAGCCGCCGCCGCACCGGCGGGCGCCTTTTCGTCGGCGCCGGTGGTCGGGAACCCGGTGGCGATTACGGTGACGCTCATCTCGTCGTCCATGTTCTCGTCGAACGCGGCGCCCCAGATGATGTTCGCATCCTCATGCGCCTGAGCCGCGATCATGGAGGAAGCCGTCTCGATCTCGTCAAGGCCGATATCCGGTGAGGAGGTGATGTTGATAATGACGCCCTTGGCGCCGTTGATCGCCGTTTCCAGCAGCGGGCTGGAAATTGCCATATTGGCTGCGGTTTCCGCCTTATCCTTGCCGGAGGCATGTCCCACGCCCATATGCGCATAGCCGGCGTCCTTCATGACGGCGGTCACATCGGCAAAATCGAGATTCACAAGACCGGGAAGTTTGATCAGGTCGGAAATGCTCTGCACGCCCTGGCGGAGAACATCATCCGCGATGGAAAACGCATTCAGCAGCGTGATGCGCTGTTCGCTGACCAGCTTGAGGCGCTCATTCGGGATTACCACAAGGGAATCGACATGCTCCCGCAGGGCGGTGATGCCGCTTTCCGCCTGTTCCATGCGCCGCCGGCCCTCAAAATCGAAAGGCTTCGTTACGATGCCGACCGTCAGAACCCCCATGTCGTGGGCGATTTCCGCCACGACCGGCGCGGCTCCCGTTCCGGTGCCGCCGCCCATTCCAGCCGTGATAAAGACCATATCGGTTCCGCGGATGGCCGCGGCGATTGCCTCGCGGCTTTCATCGGCCGCCTTCTGCCCCATTTCCGGTTTGGAGCCGGCACCCTTTCCGTGGGTGACTTTCTCCCCGATCTGGATTTTTTGGGTCGCTTTGGAGCGAAACAGCGCCTGCCGGTCCGTGTTGACGCTGATAAACTCAACGCCCTGCACGCCCATGGTCACCATGCGATCAATGGCATTGCCGCCGCCCCCTCCGACACCGATTACTTTGATCTGTACGATATTGTCGAAGTCATTGTCAATCTCAAAAGGCATGAGCCGCATCCCCCTTATATATTAAAAACCTGCGCAGAAATATCAAACCTCATTGAAATCATTATACACGATTTGGGATCAAATTCAACAGATTTTTGCCGGACGGAGGGAACTCCTCCGCGCGCGGGACTTAATTTTACGGCTTCGCAGAGCCGTAATCCGGGTCGAAATAGGCGGTGTCGTTCTCCGGTGCGACGGAAAGATTCAAAGTCCCTTTTTCCGTGCTTTTAATCTTGCCGGTGTCGAAAAGATTTTTTGCATAGCGAATTTTATAATCCAGATTGTCTGGAAGTCCGATATCGATGACCACGCGGCTCTGGTAGGTGAGCTGAATCTTTGAAAGGGAGGTAAAATCCATCTGTGTGATTCCGGCGAGCTGGTCCTTTGCGAGAACGGCCACCGTATTCTGAAAAGCGTCCGCCTGAGAGGAATTTTTCAGGACGGCCTTCGCCCCGGGCTGTGCCTTCTGCAGTTCGATCCCCTTGACCAGGGCGCAGCCGGAAGGCAGACTCCCCGCAAGCTCCAGAACCTTGAGTTCGCTGCCGAGAACCGCGTACTTCCCTCCGAACGGAACCGCGCCGCAGGGCGCTTCGGCGCCTACGGTAATTTCAATCGTTGCGGGCAGGGCGCGGGAAACCTTTACGGAACCGACATACGGAAGCTGGCTGAGAACCCGCTGGCCGGCCTCTTTTGTCTTTGTGAGGAACAGGTTGTCCCCCTTCCGGATCCCGCTGGCCGCTATGATCTGGTCCTGCGCATAGCGCGACGTGCCGGTCACGCGGACGGTATCGATCTTGAAAAGTACGGTCAGGGAAAGCACAGCCGCGGCGCCGATCACCAGGAGAAACGTAAAAAAATAAAAAAACCGAAGCTTTTGGCGGCGGTGCCGTTCGCGGTTTTCCGCCCGCAGCGCCGCGGCATAGCGGGCATTCGCGGGAGCGGGGCGGTATTCCCCGCTGAGCCTGTCGTATACCCGCTGCGGCTGCCGCACAGCCCTTCGTTCCTTTTCCATTCCAATTTCCCTTCCGGCAGGAGCCTGTCAGATCCTTATAATATCCGCGCCCAACAAAGCAAAGTTTTTCTCGATGTTTTCATATCCGCGGTCCAGGTGGTGCAGTCCGGTGATTTCCGTAACGCCCTGTGCCGCCAGTCCGGCCACAACCATCGCCGCGCCGCCCCGCAGGTCGGTCGCCTCCACCGCGGCCCCGGAGAGCCGTTCGACGCCCTCCACAATCGCCACGCGGCCCTCCACCTTGACGTTCGCGCCCAAGCGGAGCAGCTCGCCGACATGCTTATACCGGCTTTCAAAGATGTTCTCCACAAATACGCTGGTTCCATCCGCCACGCAGGCCATTGCCATGACGGGCGCCTGCGCGTCGGTCGGGAATCCGGGGTAGGGCATCGTGCGTATGTTCCGGATTCTCCCCAGTCTTTTCGGCGCCGCAATCCGGATTTTGTCCTTTCCGATTTCCAGACTGCACCCGCTTTCCTCCAGAATCGGCAGCACCGGAGCAATATGTTCCGGAATCACGCCTTCAATCGTCAGTGTGCTGCCGGTGGCGGCCGCCGCCGTAAGGAATGTTGCAGCCGCGATGCGGTCCGGAATCACGCGGTGCTCGCAGCCAGTCAGCTTTTCCACGCCTTCGATTGCGATCGTGCTGTTTCCCGCTCCCCTGACATGGGCTCCGCAGGCATTGAGGAAATCAGCCAGATCCATGATTTCCGGTTCCCGCGCCGCGTTATTTATGACGGTCTCCCCCTCGGCCAGAACGGCGGCGATGATGATGTTTTCCGTCGCCCCCACGCTCGGGAAAGATAGATTGATGGTCGTGCCCCTGAGCCGTTCCGGCGCCGTACAGTTCAGACAGCCGTGGTCCTCATCGATGATGACGCCCATCTTCCGGAGGGCGGAAAGATGCAGGTCAATCGGCCGCGGGCCAAGCTCGCACCCGCCTGGAAAAGAAAGAACCGCTTTGGCCATCCGGGTGACAATCGCGGCAAGAAAGATAATGGAGGAGCGCATTTCCCGCATCAGGTTGTCGGGTATCTCGAAATTGGAAGCCGTTCCGGGATCGACTGTAACGGTATCTTCCGACCGTTCCACCCTGCACCCCAAATGCTTGAGTATTTTGATGGCCGTGTCCACATCCGACAGCTGCGGGCAGTTGTGCAAAACGCATTCCCCACCGCAGATGAGTGTGGCCGCCATCAGCGGCAGCGTGCTGTTTTTCGCGCCGTGGATCTGGATTCCCCCCCTGAGCTGTCTCGCGCCGCTGATCAATAATTTCGACATAGAAACACCCCCACAAAATCTGTTACCATATTATGCCGTGGGGGGCATTACGGTGACGGCGGGATTCAGGCGCGTTCCGCCAGCACCTCTTTCATCACTTTCACAATCCGTTCGTTTGCATTCCGGATAGCCATTTTACGGGCGTTTTCCGCAAGCGCCGGGATGGTTTGGGGGGATACGAACAGCTCCTTTACCAAAGTGCAGAGTGCCTCGCCGGAAAGGTCCTTTTCTTCAAGGATCCGGGCGGCGCCTCGGCTGACGAGAGCCATGGCATTGTGGTACTGATGGTTTTCCGCCACATTGGGCGAGGGAATCAGGATGGACGCCCGGCCGACGGCCTGCAGCTCGCTCAGGGAGATCGCCCCGGCCCGGCAGATGACGAGATCCGCCGCAGCGAGACAGTCCGGCATGTCGCTGATATACTCCCGGATATCCATTTCCTTATGTTCGGAAAGCTCGATCCCCTTCTCCTTTAACAGATCCGGGAACCACTTTCCCCACTGGCCGTAGCCGTGGATATGCTGAAACCGCCTGCTCTTCGCGCTCTCCGCGAGCAGGTCGGCAACGGCCTCGTTGATTTTGCGCGCCCCGAGGCTTCCCCCGAAGGAAAGGATCATCGGGCGCCCGTCCAGCCCGAGCTTTTGGCGGGCCGCGTCGCGGTCGGCGTGAAGCACTTCCTGCCGCACCGGATTTCCTGTCAGGACGCAGCGCGCCGCAGGGTCCAGATGCTTCTGCGCGTCCAGAACAGCCAAGAGCGTCCGGTCCGCATGCTTTGACAGCATCTTGTTCGTGACACCGGGGTAGGCGTTCTGTTCGTGAATCACGGACGGGATCCCCAGTTTCATCGCTTCGCGCAGCACCGGGCCGGAGACATAGCCCCCGGTTCCGACGCAGATATCCGGGGCGAATTCCCGGAGAATGCGCTTCGCCTCCCGGCTTGCAGTGAAAACATGAACCACCGTCGCGGCGTTCTTTTTAATATTTTTCCAGCTCAGCTTCCGCTGAAAGCCGGAGATCGTAATGCTCCGGAAGGGATACCCCGCCTCCGGCACCAGGCGCTCTTCCATACCGCCGTTCGCGCCGACATACAGGATCTGCACGTCCGGTTCGGTTTCACGCAGATAGCCGGCCACCGCAAGGGCCGGATTGATGTGTCCGGCGGTTCCGCCGCCGGCAAAAAGCACTTTCATTTTCTGACTCCTATGTTGCTTTCTCGAAATTTTAACGCTATGTCTTTTCAATCGTCGACGTTCGTGAAATGGACAGAACGATCCCCATTTCCGCCAACAGCAAGACAAGCGAAGATCCTCCGTAGCTGAAGAACGGCAGGCTGATGCCGGTATTGGGAATCGTATTGGTGACGACGGCGATGTTGAGAACCACCTGAAGCCCGACCTGAACCACCAGACCAATGCCGAGCAGCATCCCAAATTTATCCTTTGCCTTGAGGGAAATGGTTACGCCGCGCCACACCAGCATCCCGAACAGCAGGATGATGATCAGGGCGCCGATGAAACCAAGTTCCTCGCAGACGATGGCGAAAATGAAATCGTTCTGCGGCTCCGGGAGATACAGGTACTTCTGCCTGGACTGCCCGAGGCCGAGGCCGAGCAGGCCGCCGGAACCGATGGCGTAAAGGGACTGCCGCGTCTGCCAGGTATCCGCGATCAGTTCCTTGCTCGCGTTGGAAAACGGATCCAGCCAGGCCGCGATGCGGTCGTTGGCATAAGTAAACTCTTTGGTAAACATTACGAGGTAGGCTACCCCGCTCGCGAGCGCGCCGAAGGCGATTCCGAACCAGCGCAGTTTCACACCCCCGATGAACAGCATTACCCCCGCGAGAATCGCAACGATAACGGTCGCGGAGACATGCGGCTCCCACAGCAGGAGAGCTGCCGTCACGCCCAGAATCAGAAGGTAAGGCAGCACGCCATAGCGGAATGTGCCCATCCGCTTGAAATTGATGGAAATCAGGTGGGCAAACATCAGAACAAGGGCAAATTTCGCAATCTCGGAAGGCTGAAGCTGCCCGAGCGGCCCGAGGGTTATCCAGCGGTGAACCCCGTTGATTGCGGGCATAAAGCGCACCAGCACCAGCAGGGCATAGGAAAAGATCAGAACCGGCACTGCGAACTTGTGGAAATGATGATAATCAAAGTAGGATACGGCAAACATCACGACAACGCCGAAAACGGCAAATACCGCCTGCTTGCTGATAAAAAAGTAGCTGTTCCCGTAATGGTAATACGCGTACGCGTAGCTTGCCGAGAACATCATCACGAGACCGATGACCACCAGAACCAGCACCAGAAACAGGAACGGAAGGTCGAGCCCCGCCCGGACGGAGAAGACCCGGAACTTTTTTGCCAGCCGTCCGCGGGCAGACACAGGCAAGCCGGGCTCCTTCGGCGCAGCGGAACGCCGCGGCATCGCCGTGATGTTTCCGGATGAATTCGGCATGATCGTCTCCCTCGCTTCCGTTGAATTTGCCAGGGCCTTGTTTGTAAAAACGCAGCCTTCATAATATAACCATATCGGTGCCGCCTAATGTGTCGGTTTTCGGCGGATTTCAAAGGCCGTATACGACCAGAAGAATCGAAATTGCACCGAAAAACGCGGTAACGGCACTGAACACCGTGCAGATTTTCGCCTCGCTCCAGCCACAGAGCTCAAAATGATGGTGAATTGGGCTCATTTTGAAAATTCTCTTGCCGTGTGTCCATTTAAAATAACTTACCTGCAGCACCACGGAAAGAATTTCGCAGATATAAATAATCCCGACCGGCAAAATCAGGATCGGCAGGTTCAGGGCGAAGCCGTAAGCACAGACCAGGCCGCCCAAAAAAAGGGATCCGGTATCCCCCATAAAAACCTTGGCGGGGTGGAGATTCCACACCAGGAATCCGAGGCAGCCGCCCGCCCCGGCGGCGGTGAGAATGCCGACCGGGAAAAGCTGCAGAACCCCGGCCATGATCATAAAGGAAGCAGAAACAAAAAAAGTCACCGACGCGTTCAAGCCGTCGATTCCATCAGTAAAGTTTACGGCGTTCATTATGCCGACAATGCCGAAAAAGGAAAGAATCCAATACCATATTCCCAGATTCACTCCGCCCACAAACGGAATCAGCGTGGATGAACCGGCCCCGGCAAGAGAAAGGGAACACAGGTAGCCTCCCGCAACCAGGAATTGAAGCACCAGTTTCTGCTTTGCGTTCAGGCCGAGGTTCCGCTTTTTTACCACCTTGATATAATCATCCAGAAACCCGATAAACCCGGACGCACAGGCAAGAAGAAGCCCGCTCACGATCTTGATCTGCAGAACCATGTCAACCACCGGACTTCTGCCGGTCATCTGGTAATAAAGCGGGATGCAGATCAGCACGGAGACGATGATCCCCAGAATGAACAGGAAGCCTCCCATGGTAGGCGTTCCGTTCTTTTTTTTGTGCCACGTCGGCCCGGATTCCCGTATCGTCTGGCTGAAATTGATCTTATGAAGGAACGGCACCAGACGGATTCCAAGCAGTGCCGTAACCGCAAAAGCGATCACCGCCGCCGCAAATGTCCAGATTAAATTCATGTTTGTTCCACCCTCACTGTGAAATGGCAATTTGAAGTTTTCCGTCAGCAGCCCTGCCGGATCAGCGCAAAATCAATCCGGTTCAGGGCCTCCAGCGCATCCGCAAACGGAACGCCCGCCCCGACGGCGGCGGCGAAAGCGGCCAGCGCCGAAACAGCATCCACCGGATCTTCGGAGCGGAGTCTGACGCGCCCGATGATGCCGATGCCGACCATTTCAAAAGCAACCGAGCCGTCCCGGGCCGTCCGGATATTCCGAACGGTGAAATCGGCTCCGTTCTCCGTCATGGAATAGGTGATGATCTGCGAAAAAGAGGAAGGATCGAGACCCGAGGCCAGACCGTATTCAACCGCGCACACCGGCCTGCCCGGGGGCAGTGCCTCCCGCTCCGTCTGTGCACACAGAAGGCAGACGGAAGGCAAAGATGCCGGCGGAAGTGCTCCCTGTGAAAAGACCGAGAAGCATTCCTCCCGCCCGCAGAGCCCAAGGATCGACCGCAGAATGTCGGCGGAACAGCCTTCGCTCTCATAAACGGCAATTATTTTTTTCAAACATCCGCGTCGACTCACACGTGTCGCCCCTTTCTCCGCCTGAAAACGGTTTACTCCACCTGATTCTGCTCCGCAAACGTCACCGTAACCACCGTACCCGGCGGCACCTTCGTCCCGGCCGCAATATCCTGTTTGGTGGAAATCGTGTTGGTCCCCGTGAGGGCAGCTCCCGTGATACTGATGTTGACCCCCGCGTCGGCGGCCGCTTTGTTTGCCTGCGTGAGCGGCAGACCGGTCAGCTTCGGCACTTCCACCGTCTTCGAAGAGCTCTGCGTATCCGTAAACAGAATCACAGAGCCGTTCTGCGGAACCGACTTGCCGGATTCCGGCACCTGGGAAACCACCTTCGCCCCGCTGCCGTAGATGGTCGGGGTAAGGCCTTTGGTTGTAACGGTTTTTTTTGCATCTGCGACGGAGAGACCAACAACGGACGGCGCCGGGATATCCAGCTTTGCCAGCTCCGTTGCAGAGTACCGTGGCTGTATGCCGAGGTACGGCAGAATTTCCGTCATCGTACTGAGGAAAGTCGGGCCGGCGACCGGGCTGCCGTAATAGCCGTTCGGGCCGTGCGGCTCGTCGTAGAATACCAGCATGATATACTGCGGATCGTCCGCGGGTGCAAACCCGCAGTAGGAAGAGATGTATTCATCTTTTCCGGTTTTGTTCTTGACCTCCGTCTTTTCCGAGGTTCCCGTTTTCCCCGCGATGCGGTAGCCGGGAATATAGCCGCTCTTCGCGGTACCGGTGGTCGCATCCTCTTTTAGAATTGCGCACATCCGTTTTGAAGTATCCGACGAGATCACCTGCCGTTTGGAAGCGGTATTCGCCGACTGAACGATATTGCCGTCGCTGTCGACGATCTGGCCGACAACGTGCGGCTGCACGAGATATCCCCCGTTTGCGACCGCGGCGGCCGCCGTGATCATCTGAATCGGCGTAATGCTGAAGCTCTGTCCGAACGCTGATGTGGCGAGCTCCACCGGGTTGAGCTGATCCGCCGTGTAGTAGATACTGCGGGATTCGCCCGGCAGATCGATCCCCGTTTTCTTTGTAAAGCCGAACGCATCGAAGTACTTAAAAAACAGCTGCGGACCTAAAAGAGCGCCGACCTTCATGAACACCACATTGCTGGATTTGCAGATTCCCTGGGCGAACGTCAGCTGACCGAACCCGCCGGGCTGCCAGTCGTGGATTTGCCTTCCACCGATGGTCAGATACCACGGGCAGCTGAACGTAGTATTCTCATTGACCAGCTTTTCCTCCATGGCCGAGGCGCCGGGAACCATCTTGAAAACGGAACCCGGGTGATAAGTGTCGCTGACGCATTTATTTCTCCACTGGGCTTCCTGCGCGTCCCGCAGCGCTTTCGTGCGGGCTTCGCCCTGCGGCATCTTATTAATGGCGGCCGCTTCGGTGGGATCCTTGATCGTGAACGGGTCATTGGGGTCGAAATCGCCTTTTACGGCCATGCCGAGTATTGCCCCGGTCTTCACGTTCATAATGATCGCACAGCCGCGGTTCTGCACCTTATTTTCCTCAAGGCCCTCCTCGAGGTTTTTCTCAAGAAAATGCTGAACCACCTCGTCGATGGTAAGAACAAGACTATCGCCGTTCTGGGCGGGCACTTCCTGTTCGTATTGGAACGGCATATCGGTGCCGATCGCATTTTTGGCAGTCACGAGCTTACCGGAAACCCCGGTAAGGTAACTGTCATATTGAGCCTCCACACCGGCTAAGCCCTGACTGTCCGTCCCGGTGAAACCGAGCACCGTCGAGGCGAAGGCGCCGTACGGATAGTAGCGCTTATAATCCTCCAGAAGGCGGATACCGTTGTCGATGTTGTTTTTGTTCTTGAACGCAACGATCTGGTCCTTTACGTCGGACTCGACCTTCCCTTTCAGCACATCGTAATAGGTTTTCTTCTGGGAACGCTGCAGGATGTCGTTTTTATCCATATTGAGGATTTTTGCGAGCCCGTCCGCGATCAGTTCCCGGTTTTTGTCCGTGATGAAGGCAGGTTCCAGAACCACCTTCCATACGGTCGCGCTCTGAGCGAGCGGTTTCATGTTGCAGTCATAAATAGTGCCCCGCTGGGCATTCAGCGGGGTGTTTTTCAGCTGCTGGTCGACCGCCTTCATTTCCAGACTCGCGCCCTCCACCAGTTGGAGGCGCGCCAGACTGCAGATAATCGCGCCGAAGCCGATCACCATAACCACAAACAGAATAAAGACCGTGCGGCGCCACATCCGGATCGTTGTTCCCTTTGCCATCTGTCAGTTCCTCCCGATCTGCCGCAACAGCTTATTGCACGCCCTCTCGGCCGACGATTCCGCGGATCCCTCTCAATCACAAATTATTACGGAGCTGACCCGCACTTTATGACAGGTATTGGCGCAGGAAGCCCCAGAGCTTCCCGAGCAGCCCGGAATTGCCGTCTTTCTGGACAATTTCAGCCTTGTCCCCTTTGGAAAGCTGAACGGTCGTCACCTGATCCTGTGTCGCCTTTTTCATGCCCAGCTTTTGGGTCGCGTAATTTTCCACCGTCTCCAGCGAAAGCTTGGAATCAGATTTCATCTGAAGCTGGGTATAGTCGCTCTGACTTTCGCCCAGTGTTTTTGTGGCCGCAGAAAGGGACTCCGTCAGTTCCGTCAGCTGAACCTGCCCGTAAATAAAGGAACCCACAAGCCCGGCAATCACTACAAAAGCCATGGCGGCGGGCACAATTCTGCCGAGCCGGTGCTTGGGCCGACGGTTTTCTTCCAGCCTTTCCTGCGGAAGCTCGATCACGTTTGGCTTTTGTGCAGGCGCCTCCTGTGCCTTCCGTTTCGGCTCGAACATTGCAAAATCATAGGCCGTACTGCCGTTCCGTGATGCCATTTTAACCATCTCCCATTCGATTACAGTTTTATACAGACCCGCAGCCTTGCGCTTCGGCTTCGCGGATTTTCTTCCAGTTCTTTTTCGCCCGGCGTAAGTCCTTTTTTATAAAGCAGCTCCGCTCTCGGTTTTTTTCCGCACACGCAGACCGGAAAATCCGGCGGGCAGGTACAGCCGGTACACCATTCGGCCATGCGCGTTTTCACGATACGGTCTTCCAGCGAATGGAACGTGATAACGGCAAGCCGCCCACCCGGCTTTAATACGGAAAACGCGGCGTCCAGCCCCTCCGAAAGCCTGTCCAGCTC
>JAEWRF010000091.1 GCA_023460155.1 Bacillota bacterium
GCTGTGTTCGGAGGCTGGTGGTTACCAGATCGGAAAATGCCGCCTTATCCGCCTTAAACCCATTGCTTGAAACATTGGAAAGATTGTTCGCCGTAACATCCAATCCCTGTTCCTGCGAAATCGCGCCGGCTGAGCCCGTGTAAAATGCAGTGATCATAGCAAAGGTGCCTCCCTGTTAAAATTTCGATATATCAACCGCTTTGTCCAGGACTTCGTCATACATTTTCAGTGCGGAGGAACAGGACTGCAGCTGGCGCTCGGACGCAATCGACTGCGTCATTTCCGTCGTTACCTCCACATTGGAGCCTTCCGTGTTTTTCCACAGAATATTCTGATTCTGCATTTTCGTTGCGCCGCTTGACGAATAAATTCCCTCGCCGAGCGACGTCAGATTTTTCTTGTCCGCCACATCGTAAAGGGCGATCCGGTCCACTCTTCCGGAATCCGTATAAATATCCCCCTGCGAGTTGACGGTAATCTTATCCGTTCCCAGATGGATCGGTCCGTTATCCCCCAGAACGCGCCCCTGCCCCGCCAGAACCAAATAACCCTGGTCATCCAGATTAAAGCTGCCGTTGCGCGTATAAACGACCCCGTTCCCTTTTTGAACGGCAAAAAAGCCGTCGCCGCGAACCGCAAAATCGAGATTACGGCCCGTCGGATCAAACGCGCCCTGGGAATAGTCCGTATCCGACTCGTCCACGATGTTCATGAGCGAAGTGTCGCCCACCCGCGTGCGGTTTTGGTCCACCCGGTCCAGCAGCATTTCCCCGAACGCCTTCTGGGTGACGTCCGCTTTTTTGAAGCCCGTTGTGTTGACATTTGCAAGGTTGTTGCCAAGGGTATTCAGCACCCGGCTCTGTGTAAGCATATCGGAACCGAGAATGTAAAAGCCTCTGACCACGTTAAAATCCCCCTTCTGTCCTTATTGCCTGAGGTACTCCTCCAGATTTTTTTTCAGTTTCCGGAGCGCATTGGAATGAATCTGAGACACCCGGGATTCGCTGATTCCCAGCACGCCGGATATTTCCTTGATTTTCAGCTGTTCCTTGTAGTACAGCCCGATGACAAGCTGTTCCTTCCCGTCCAGACAGCCGATATTCCGGGAAAGCTCGCTTAAAAGCTCCTTTTCCGCCATCGCCTGCTCGGGGCTGTCCTCCTTTTCGGAAAGATGCAGCGCCAGATTTTCGACGCCCTTTTCATAGACCAGCTCTTCAAAGGACAACATGTTCATGGAGCAGGTCTCAGCAAGCATTTTTTCATACTCTGCGCCGCTCACATGCAGATAATCCGCAATCTCGCCGTCGGTAGGCGTGCGGCCGAGCCTCTGATTCAGGACTTCGTCCGCCTCGTTGATTGCCTTCGCCATCTTTTTCAGTCTGCGCGGAAAACAGTCCTGCTTGCGGATATAGTCGATCATCGCACCCCGGATCCGAATCGAGGCATAGGTCTCGAATTTTACCTGTTTTGCAGGATCAAATTTCAGGATCGCGTCCATTAATGCAATCAGGCCTTCGTTGACGATATCCTCCAAATAGTTGAAGTATTGATAATGCCCCACTATTTTAATTGCGATGCACTTGACCAGATAACTGTACTCCAGGATCAGGTCGTTGCGTGCCTGAGGATCTCTGGTGCGGGCATACTGCTGCCAAAGCTCCGGCACAGACATCTTTGTTTTCACCGCCTGACGATTCATTCCGCATCCGTCCCTCCTTTCCGGTTACTCTCCCCGGCTCACTCCAGGGTCACATTGGCAATCGCCTGAATCTGGACATTGCTGTCCAGTTCATTGAATGACAAAACCACCGCTTTGGGGTAAAACTGCTGAAGTAATTTGCTGAAATAAATACGCACGACCGGCGAAGTCAGGATCACCGGGGTTGTGATGGCATCCTTCACCTTGGCGATGCAGTCGCTCAGCTTGGTAATAATTTTCTGAGTCGTCTGCGGGTCCAGCGTCAGGTAAGTACCGTGATCATTTTTGCTGATTGAATTGACAATGACCTTTTCCACTTCGCTGTCCAGCGTAATCACCCGGATCTGGCCGCTCTCCGACCATTTGCGGGTGATGGTTCTCCGCAGCGCCTGCCGTACGAATTCCGTGAGCATCTCGGGGTCGCGCGTACCGCCGGAATTGTTCGAAATCGTCTCCAGAACCGTCTGCAGGTCACGAATCGGGATTCCCTCCCGCAGCAGGGAGCAAAGAACTTTCTGCAGGTTTCCGGCAGTGATGACATTCGGTATCACGTCCTCCACCAGAGGGGCGTTGTACTTTTTAACGCTCTCCAGAAGCTGGCTGACATCCTGCCGGGAAAGGAGCTCATGGGCATGACTGCGTACGGTTTCGGAAAGATGCGTGATCACAACGGTGAGCGGATCAATCACGGTATAGCCGTAGATTTCCGCCATGTCCTTCTTATCGGGCGTGATCCATTTGCTCGGAATGCCGTACGCCGGCTCAATCGTATCGATACCGTCGATGACCCCGGTCAGGTTTCCGGGGTCGAGCGCCAGGTAATAATCCATCAGGATTTCGCCGCGTGAAACTTCCTCGCCCTTGATTTTGATGACATACTGGTTCGGGTTCAGGATGCCGCTGTCCCTCAGGCGGACGGAGGGAACCACCATGCCCATGTCGGTTGCGAACTGCTTGCGGAACGCCACCAGACGTTCAATAAAGCTGCTTCCGCTGTTCTCATCCACAAGCGGGATCAGGCTGTAGCCGAAATCCATTTCGATGGCGTCGATGGGAAGCAGATTGTAAATATGATCAATATTCTTGTAGTACGCCGTTTCGTCCGTCCCGGCTGGAACGTTTGCCGCCGCGCCGGCAGTTTCGGCAGCGGCTGCCGCCTTGACCTTGTTCCGCGCGGAGACGCCGAACCAGATCAGCAAACCGGAAATCAGCAGCATCTGGGGAATCGGCATTCCCGGAATCAGGCAGAGGCTCAGCAGCGCACATCCGGCCAGAATAATGACCACCGGCTGCGAGAGGAACTGCTTGGTGACATCCTCGCCGAGCGTGGAGCTGGAAGCGGCCCGCGTCACGATCATGCCGGTTGCCGTTGAAATCAGAAGCGCGGGGATCTGGGAAACCAGCCCGTCGCCGACCGTCGCGATGGAGTAAACGTTCAGCACGTCGCCGAACGACTGGCCGCCCTGCACCATGCCGATAATGAGGCCGCCGATAAAGTTGATGAAGGTGATTACGATCGACATGACCGCGTCGCCCTTAACGAACTTGCTGGCGCCGTCCATGGAGCCGTAGAACTCGGCCTCGCGCTGGATGTCGTCTCTGCGCCTGCGTGCCATTTCCTCATTGATCAGGCCGGAGTTGAGGTCCGCGTCGATGGCCATCTGCTTGCCGGGCATGGCGTCCAGACGGAATCTGGCGGCAACCTCCGAAACACGCTCGGCACCTTTGGTGATGACCAGAAACTGCACGAGGACGATAATCAGGAATACGACAAAGCCGACTACGATATTGCCGCGAAGGACGAAGCTGCCGAATGTTTTGATCACCTGACCGGCGGAACCGGAATTGGAAAGAATCAGGCGGGTGGAGGAAATGTTTAGGGCAAGCCGGAACAGCGTCATAATCAGCAGGATTGAGGGGAAAACGGAAAATTCCAGCGAGTTGCGGATGTACATGGTAAGGAGCAGAATCACAAGCGAAACCGTGATATTCAGAATAAACATCATATCCAGCACAAAGGCCGGCAGAGGAATGATAATCAGAGCAATAATGATTATGACAAAAAGCGAAACGGCGTTATTGTAAAACTTCAATGCCCCACTTATCTCCTCTCTTTTTTAAGCTGATAGACCCATGCCATCACTTCCGCAAGCGCTTTATAGAACTCCGCGGGGATTTCCTCGTTGACCTTTACGGTCGAGTAAAGGGCTCGCGCAAGAGGTTTGTCTTCCTTCATGGGGATATGGTATTCCGACGCGACATCGATGATTTTCAGTGCCAGATAATCCTGCCCTTTCGCAACGACCACCGGGGCGGTATCCTTCTCTGCGTCATAGCGCAGCGCTACGGCGAAGTGGGTCGGGTTGCGGACGATGACATCGGCGGTCGGGACCTGCTGCATCATGCGCTGCTGCGCCATCCGGCGCTGCTGCTGACGGATCTTGCCCTTGATCTCGGGGTTGCCTTCCAATTGCTTGAATTCTTCCTTGACCTCCTGCTTCGACATACGGATGTTGCGCTCGTACTCCCACCACTGGTAGAAATAATCCAGCGCGGACAGCCCGATGAAGGCCAGTGAAATCTGGTAGACCAGATCCATAATGCTGTTCAGGATTGTTATGGCGGAGTCCTTCACATCCCCGTACATCATGTCGATGCACCGGTTGCAGATTCCGCGGATCTGCAGGTACAGCACGTAGCCGCAAATGGCGATCTTGACCATGGACTTCAGCAGCTCGATCACCGAACGCAGGGAAAAAAGCCGCTTTAATCCCTGAATGGGACTGATATTTGAAAGCTTGAACTTGAGTTTTTCTCCGGAAAACTTGAACCGGGTCTGCACGCCGGTCGCCAGAATAGCTACCAGAACGGAAGCTCCCATTACAGGCGCGCAAATAAGCAGGAGCGCTGCCCAGGCTTCGGCCAGAAGGTCCTTCGCCGAACTGATGTCCAGACTGTTGACCGTCCGGATCCTGCTGAAAAACGCGATCAGAAAGTTACCAAAATAAACGTAAATATAGGGGAACGCGATTTTAAGTACAATGAAGATCAACAGAATGGACAGGGCGCTTACCACGTCCGCACTTTGAAAGATATTTCCTTTTTTCCGTTCGTCCTCGCGCTTTTTCGGGGTTGCTTTTTCGGTTTTATCCTGGGCTCCAGTCGGCATGAAATCCCCCCCGTAAAGAAAACGCTACTTCAGCATGCCGTACAGCCCGCTGAGGTTGTCAAACATCAGAACCATCAGCCGCTGCAAAAAATCGGAAAAGGACGGCACCAGAATCATCATCGCAAGAAAGCCGATGATCAGCTTCAGCTGAATCTGCATGGAAAAGATATCCACCTGCGGCACCGCGCGGGTAATCAGACCGACCCCGAATTCGCTGATGAGCTGAACCGCCAGTATGGGAAGCGCAAGCTTCACAGCATAAATCAGCATCAAAGTGAAAAGCCCCGCCAGATTTTTAAACGCATCCGGCGGAATCATACGGTCCCCGTAGGGAATCACGCTGCACAGCCGGACGAAGACCTGAATCAGCGTCAGGTGGGAATTGGTGGCAAAAAACATCAGGATGAACATTGCGTTGATCACCGATGCGGAAAGCGGCATGGAGATATTGCTCGACGGATCATAGACCTTCGACATGGAAATGCCGATCTGCATATCCATTGCCTCCCCGCTCATGACGAACACGGAAAGGAAAAGCTGTATGATAAACCCTGCCATAAACCCGATGAGAAGCTCTCTGCATCCGGCAAGCACAAGAGCCAGGAAAGAACCGATCATTGGGTCCTGGCGCGGAAGAATCTGATAGGTAAAAACAGAAAGAATCACGGCGATCCCCGATTTTACGGGAAACGGGATCTCATTCCGGCCCAGAATCGGGTTAAAAAGGATGCAGCCCGACATGCGTGTTAAAATCAGAAGGAACAGAAGGTAGTTTGCGTCGCTGCCTAAAACACTCATCTGCGGCACCCGCGCTCAGTTCAGCGTTTTGATCAGGCTGAAGATGTACTTGGTGAAATCATCGATCGAACTCAGCATCCATGGCCCGAGAACAATCATTACCACGGCTATTGCAAACAGCTTCGGCACAAACGTTATAGTCTGTTCATGAATCTGCGTCGCGGCCTGAATGACGGAAATCAGCAGGCCGACGCCCATGCCGACCAGCAGGATCGGAGCGGAAACCTTAAGTGCCAAAAGAAGCGCGGCCTGTACGACCTGCATGATCTGCGATACGGTCATTCGCTCTTCCCTTTCCCCGCCCGAAGCGGCGTCATAAGTTGAAACTCGAGGCAAGTGTCTGGAACAGCAGGTCCCACCCGTTGACCAGAACGAACACAAGCAGCTTGAACGGAAGCGAGATCATCGCCGGCGGCAGCATGATCATCCCCATCGACATCAGGGTGCTGGAAACGATCAGGTCGATCAGGAGAAACGGAATGTAAAGCAGGAAGCCGATCAGAAAAGCCCGCTTGAGCTCACTGGTCATAAAGGCCGGAATCACGACGGTGATGGAAAGCTGCGACGGCGGAGTGGAGCTTTTTACCTTTGCCAGGTTGATAAAAAGGTTCAGGTCGTCCTTCTTGGTGTTCTTCAGCATAAACTCCTTGAGCGGAGCGCTTGCTTTGTGAATGAACTGCTCCTGCGTGATTTTCTGTTCCTTATAGGGCTGGTACGCCTCCGTGTTGATCTTCGTGACCACGGGCGACATGATAAAGAGCGAAAGAAACAGGGAAATCCCGATCAGCACCTGATTCGGCGGAGTCTGCTGCAGCCCGAGCGCATTGCGCAGAAAGGAAAGCACAATCACGATTCTGGTGAAGCAGGTGGTCATGATCAGCACGGTCGGGAGCAGCGCCAGCATGGTCATCATCTCGATGATCTCAAGGGTGGAAACGCCCTTGCCGTTGATGTTGACCCCGACCGATGCGGCGGAAGCCGGCATCGGCAGGCACAGAATCAGTACGGCGGAAACCACCATGCATACGGCCGCCTTGCAGGAAATTCTGCGGCGCTTCTGAGGAGCCTGTTTACTTTCTGTCAATTTTATGTCCTCTGTCATTTCGGGTCAAATCCAATCTGCCTTTCAGAGCCGAATTCAAAATATCCATAAAATCGTGTTTTTCCTCGGAATCGGGATTCTGAAGTTCATCGGGAACAAGTTTCCTCAGAATTTCGACCCGCTCGTTTGAAAAAGCAAGCAGGTAATAGCTCCCGCAGATCTGCGCAATACAAAGCCCCTTATCCGGCGTGATCGCGACCCGTTCCAGAATTTTTATGTTGGCGGAATTTGCCGCGCTCCCCGCTTTTTTCGCCAAAAACCGGCTGAGCACATAGCACAGGTATAAAATCACCGCAATCGCCGCAAGAGAAAGAATCAGCGGCACTGTGTCCGAAAAAAAGCTCAACGGCAGCAAAATCATAAGTTTCCTCTGATCTCTCAGCCCAGAATGCTTTTAACGGTTTTCATGATGCGGTCCGCTTTAAACGGTTTGACGATGAAATCCTTCGCACCCTGTTTCAGGGCATCCACCACCATGGCCTCCTGGCCCATCGCAGAGCACATGATAACGTTGGCGTTCGGGTCCTGAGACCGGATCTGCTTGAGGGCCTCCAGACCGTCCATGACGGGCATGGTGATGTCCATGATTACGAGATCCGGCCTCTCCGTCGGGTAATTCGTAACCGCGACCTGCCCGTTGTTGGCTTCGACAACGTTGGCATATCCATTTTTGGACAGGGTGTCTTTGATCATCATCCTCATGAACGCCGCATCGTCGACCAGCATGATTTTCTTGTCCATTGTTAATCCTCCTAAAGATGTTTTATATTGGTAGCTCTGTGAGCGTATTTACAGCAGTCTCATGATTTCGTTGCTGTTCAGGACCTCCGTGATTCGAACTCCGTAAAAATCGTCGACCACCACGACATTGCCCTTCGCGATTGCCTTGCCGTTCACATAAACATCCACCTGGGAACCCGCCTGCTTGTTCAGCTCCACGATCGTTCCGGCTGAAAAATCAAGAATCTCCTTGATCTTTTTGCAGGTGCGCCCGATCTCAACCGTGATCTGCAAAGGAACCGACATGATGATGTTCAGGTTGTTGTTTTCACCTTGGGAAAGACTGACCTTTTCACGGTCAAAACTGGGATAGACGGCGTTCGTTACGTTATAGGTCCGCGGCGGTTCCTGCGGTACGGGAACGGCGGCCGGCTGCATCATAGGCACGGCCATCTGCGGCATGGTCTGCGGCGGCGCGGCCGCCGGAACGGAAACGGGAGCCGCGGGGGCGGCGGTCGGAAGCGGAGCAGCGGCAGCCGGCTGCGCAGGAACCGGCGTTTCGGCGGCGGCTTCGGGAACCTCGGAAGACTCCAGCCCGAAATTGGAGATCAGTTCTTTGGCAAGCGGAATCGGCATCACATTGATAAACTCGCTGTTGACCATATTCCCGATCATCAGGTTGAAGTAAACCGCAACAATGCTTGACGCTTCGTCAAAGTATTTCTTTTTGAACTGCTCGGAGTTGTCTATTCCGAAGGAGCTGGGCGGCGAAATGTTGATCGACCGGTTCAGGAACTGGGAAAGCGCCGTCGCGGACGCGCCCATCATCTGGTTCATGACTTCGCAGATAGCGCCGATATTCATTTCGTCGAGCACAAATTCCTGATCGGAGAAATCCGTCTGAAGCAGAAGCCCCACGATCACTTTGACGTCGGACTCCTTCAGAATCAGGATGTTTTTGCCGGTAAGGCCTTCAACGTAATTGATTTCAACCCCAATGGCGGGCTCGTAGGTTTTGATGTCGAAATCAGCGGGCCTCATGATTTTGACCTCCGGGGTCGTGATGTTGACCGGCTGACCCAGCAACTCCGACACCGAGGTAGCCGAGGAACCCAGGCTGATATTCAAAATTTCGCCGATTGCATCAATTTCCATGCTGGATAAAAGTTTCTCGTCGTTTGATTCCAAAAATAATCACCCGTTTCCAAAATTGATTAATGAAGGACCTTAGCGATTTTCACCGCATATTTATTCTTTTTCTCACCGATTTTTCCTCTGAACCAATGCAGCTTTTCGACGTTCAGAGTAATGGAGTCGGCGCCTACCGGCGAATCCAGAGGGATGATGTCCCCCTCCTGCAGCCCCAGCAGATCCCGGAGGGTGACCTCCGTCTGCCCGAGAATGGCGGAAACAGTCAGCGGGGTATCCTTCAGAGTATTCAGAATGGCATCCCGGCGGTGCTTTTCCAGCCTTGGGTCAACCTTTTTATTGACCTTGACATACTTGGAATCAAAGATTTTGAAAATTTCTTCCAGAGAACTGGCTGGCAGGCAGATATTCACATTGCCCTTCAGCTCGTTCATGGTGATCTCAATGACCACAATGGCAACCGATTCATCCGGCTGGATCGACTGAATCAGCTGGGAATTGGTTTCAATCATATCCATGGAGTGATCCACGTCGATATAGTTCGCCCACGCGTCCTTCATGATGGGGGCAATGGAACGGAACAGATAGTCCAGAATGGAAAGCTCGATTTCCGTATAATCCCGGTCCACGTTGTAGCCGCTGCCGTTTCCGCCGAGCATCCGGTCCAGGATGCAGAAGGAAATCGGACGGGACATTTCCATCAGGACCTGCTTGTCGTCGATGTTGTATTCCTTGTTGTGCATCCCCATGATGCACACCAGCACGGAATCGCTGAGCGCATTGCTGAACTCCCTGTACTCCTCCTCCTCCACCTGAACGACCTCGGACTGACAGTTCATTCGCAGCAGCGCGGAAAGGCGCATGGAAAGCATTCGTGAAAAGCTGTCGAAAATATTCTCCAGAAGTTTGATCTGCTCGCGTGTGAATTTCTTCGGAGAAAGAAAGTCATATTCCTTGATTTTCTGTGTGGCGGTCTTTTCTTCCATTTCCTTGATGTCTACGCCGCCGCTCTGAAGGTTCCCCAGCAGCTCGTCAATCTGCTGCTGCGACAATACTTCCGCCATTCGATACCACCGTTCTTTTTTCAGATTCCGCCCTCTGCCTCAAGCGAAGCGGGCCTGCCTGCTTCCCCCTGTTTACGGGGAAGCCGCCGAAGTGTCCGCGCCGGGAGCGGAGCCTGCCTCCTGCCGTTTTTGCTGATTAATCTGCGAATAAACCTCGGAAAGCTCATCCGATTCACTGCCCGACTTGGCGATATAAATCTCCACACGCCGGTTTTCCGCACGCGTGGCTTCCGTGCCGTCGTCCTCTACGATCGGCCGGTATTCGCCGAACCCCTCGCTGACCATTTTATTTCCGTTGATAACCCCTTTTTGCTGAACGTAAAGCAAAACATTGATTGCCCTCTGGTCGGAAAGCCCCCGGTCAAACGCCTGCTTCTGAAG
>JAEWRF010000092.1 GCA_023460155.1 Bacillota bacterium
GCGGAGGAAGAGGCGGCCTCCGGGGCCCACTGGGCGGTCAGAAGAATGTCCACCGTCAGCTTCAGGGAGGAGGAAACGGGGTTCCCGCCCGAAGTCCATCCGGCAAATTTATAGCCCTTTTTGACCGGGGTGGCAAGGTCGCCCACCGCGGTACCGCGCGGCACCGTGATTTGGGTCGCGCCGCCGGTTCCGCCGTTAAAATCCATGGTGACGTTGACGTCCCCCTGATTTTGGGGCGGCGGTGTTACTCCGCCGTTGCCGTCGTTGGAGGAAGTCTGACTGCTGCTTGATCCGCCGGAGGAAGACCCCGCGGCAGAAGAACCCGCAGAGGAAGACCCGGCTGACGAGACCGCAGACGAAACCTCGGAAGAAGAACCCGCGGAAGACGTGTGGCCGACCGCGGCAAACGCCGTTTGGGTAACCATTGCGGCGCACGCCAGTACGGCTATCAAAACGGTTATGTATTTTTTGTCTTTTTTGGCCATAATCAAATAGATCCTCCCAGAATTACGGTTCGATATCCATTTATAATACTATTAATATTAGCATAAAACAATCGGAAAATACAACCGGTCCGCCGTAAGAAAAGAATTACAAATTAATTACGCGCGGCGGCATTTGATTTTCGGTCCGAAGGGATGGTATAATAGCACAAACAGGAAGGAAGTGCCGGCCGTGGCAGTAATTATTAGTTCCGACAGCGCCTGCGATCTTTTTCCGGACCTGTACCGCGAGCGCGGCATTGAAATTGTTCCACTCTACATCACAATCCGCGGGAAATCCCGCCGCGACATGTTCGAGATTGCGCCGGACGAGCTCTTCGGAGATTACCAGGCGACCCAGGTCCTTCCCAAAACCTCCGCTCCGCCGCCGGCGGATTTTGCCGAGCTCTTCCGCAGAGTAACCCAGAACGGGGACAGCGTCGTTCATCTTGCGATGAATTCAAAAATGTCGGCTTCCTACCAAAACGCCTGCATTGCGGCGGGTGAGTTCAAAAACGTCTGCGTGGTGGACACGCGCACGCTCAGCTCGGCGCAGGGGCTGCTTGCTCTGCGCGCCGCCGACCTGCGGGACGAGGGAAAATCAGCGCAGGAAATCTATGAGCGCATTGAAAAAGCCAAAAAGAAAATCCGCACTTACGTGCTGCTGGATACGCTCGTCTACGCCTACCGGGGCGGCCGGGCCACCATGCTGCAGGCGTTCGGCGCGAACCTGTTAAAGCTGCGCCCCTGCCTGCTGCTCAACACGGCGGGCGATCTTTCCGTCTGCAAAAAATTCCGGGGGAATTTTGCTCAGGTCTGCCGCGAATACACCCGTTTCGTCCTCTCGCTCCCGAATCCGGATGAGGGGCGCGCGGCCGTCACAACGACCGGCATGGACCCTGCTCTTTTTGAGGAGGTTTGCGGCATGGTGCGCGGCAGCGGCCTTTTCCGCGAGGTGATTACCTCCCGCGCGGGCTGCACGATGACGACCCACACCGGGCCGAATACGCTGGTCATTTTTTATTTTGAGAAATAATCCGGGCTTTCCTGCGCCGCAAGGATCTCCTTTGTGAGCTCCTCAAGCTGCGCGTAGGTTTCCAGAAAGCTCGAGCGGCGGCGGAATTCTGCCGCGCCTTTGAGGCCCTTTAAATACCAGCCGACATGGCTGCGGGCCTCCCGCATGGCGCGGGGCTCGCCCTTGTAACCACAGGCCGCCTTGATGTGACGCAGCATTACGAGCATCCTCTCCGCGGGGCCGGGAGGGGGCACGATTCGGCAGGACTCCGTCAGGTAGGCGTTCACCTGATAAAAAATCCACGGATTGCCGAGCGCGCCGCGCCCGATCATCACCGCGTCGCAGCCGGTTTTCTCCAGCATCAGCGCGGCGGACTGCGCGTCAATGACATCCCCGTTGCCGATGACCGGAATTTTAACCGAACGCTTTACCTCCCGGATGATTTCGATATCGACCGGCGGGGTGTACATCCGGCTTCGGGTGCGCCCGTGCACGGCGACGGCTGAGGCCCCCGCCTGCTCGCAGATGCGGGCGACTTCCACCGCGTTGACGGAGGTTTCATCCCAGCCCGCGCGCATTTTCACCGTCACCGGAACGGGAACCGCTTTTTGGACGGCTTCGACGATTTCGCCGCACAGCGGCGGGTTTTTCATCAGGGCGCTTCCCGCGCCGGGGCCGGTGATCTTCGGGGCGGGGCAGCCCATGTTGATGTCGATGAAATCCGGGCGGTATTCCATGGCTTTTTCGGCGGCGGCGGCCATCTCCGAAGGGACGGCGCCGAACAGCTGAATCCCCGCCGGGCGGGCTTCCCCGCCGAGCTCCATCAGCTCGTGTGTCTTTTTATCGCTGAACTGCAGCGCCTTCGCGCTGATCATTTCGCTTACGGTGCAGGCTGCGCCGAAGCCGGCGCATGTTTCGCGGAACGCGCGGTCGCCCGCCCCGGCCATCGGGGCCAGAAAGGCGCGGCCCGCCAACGTCAGATTTCCGATTTGCAAGACAGAATCCTCATTTCCAGATTGGTGTTCATATTATATCACTTATCTTTTTGCCGCGAAAGTGTTATAATATTCCCATCTGCCAGCTTACGGGGGAAAAGCGATGAAACTTTTGGTATTGGACGGCAACAGCATCCTGAACCGCGCGTTCTACGGGATCCGCCTTCTCACGACGAAGGAGGGTCTGTTCACGAACGGAATCTACGGATTCCTTTCGATTTTCGAGCGGCTGAAAGCCGAAACCTCCCCCGATGCGGTCGCCGTCGCGTTCGACCTGCGCGCCCCGACCTTCCGGCATAAGGAATACGCTGGCTACAAGGCGAACCGCAAGGGAATGCCGCCGGAGCTGGCGCAGCAGATGCCCGCCCTCAAGGAGCTGCTCGTTCTGCTCGGCTACCGCCTGGTGGAGTGCGAGGGCTTTGAGGCCGACGACATCCTCGGCACGCTTTCCGCCGCCTGCGAAAAAACCGGAAACGAGTGTGTGCTCGCGACCGGAGACCGGGACAGTCTCCAGCTGGTAGGCCCGCACGTGACGGTGCGCCTCGCCTCCACAAAAATGGGACAGCCGCAGGTGACCGTGTACGACGAGGCGAAAATCCGGGAGGAATACGGTGTTTCCCCGCGGGAAATGATAGAAATCAAGGCGATTCAGGGCGACTCCTCCGACTGCATCCCCGGCGTGCCGGGCGTGGGGCCGAAGGGAGCGGGCGACCTGATCCGCGCCTATCACAATATTGACGCAATTTATGAAAATCTTGACACGCTGGAAATCCGCGACACCCTTCGGAGAAAACTCGCCGAGGGGAAAGAGAGCGCGTATTTAAGCCGCCGCCTCGGCACCATCTGCCGGGAGGTGCCCATTGACGCCGACCCGGAGGATTACCGCCCCGCGGCGGGCGACCATGCCTCCGCCGCGCGCCTGATGGCAAAGCTGGAGCTCTTTTCCATGATCGAGCGCATGGGTCTCAACGTTCCTACCGAACCGGCTTCGAAGCCGGAGGGCGGGGCGGTTTGTGTTGCCGCGGAGGAATCGGATGCTGCCGCGCTGCCGGAGCTGCTTGAAAAGCAGGGCCGGGCCGATTTCCTTGCCCGGTATGAGGACGGGAAACTGAGCTCTCTGCTGGTTTCCTGCGGAGGAAAACTGTATCCGGTTGCGGGTTCGGAGAGCATCCGAAAAATCCTCGGAAATCCCGCGCTGAAAAAAACAACCTATGATTCGAAACCCCTGTTCGCGGCGATGGACGCCGCGGGGGCGGAACTCAGCGGGCCGGTGTTCGACCTCCTGCTTGCGGCCTATCTGCTGAACCCCTCGGCTTCGGGGTACGAGCCGCTCCGGCTTGCGCAGGAATACGGCGTTCCGCTGCCGGAGGGCGACCTTTCCCCGGAGGAGCAGTCCGCCGCCGTGCTTCCTGCGCTGGGGGATCGGCTTTCCGCCAAAATCGCGGAAAACGACCAGACGAAGCTGCTTACGGAAATTGAGGTCCCGCTTGCAAGGGTGCTCGCCCATATGGAGACGATCGGCTTCGCGGTGGACGCGGAGGGCATCCGCTCCTACGGCGAGGTGATTCAGAAGCAGGCGGACGAGATTCAGCGGCAGGTGTTTGACGCCGTCGGGTACGAGTTCAACATCAATTCCCCGAAGCAGCTCGGGGAGGCGCTGTTCGGCAAGCTCGGTTTAAGCCACGGCAAAAAGACGAAAACCGGCTGGTCAACGGGCGCGGAAACGCTGGAAAAACTGCGCTATGAGCATCCCGCCGTGGAACTGGTGCTGAATTTCCGTGCACTTTCGAAGCTGAAATCAACCTACTGTGAGGGGCTTTTAAAGGTGATCGGGCCGGACGGCCGCATCCATTCGAGCTTTAACCAGACCGAAACGCGCACCGGGCGCATCAGTTCGACCGAACCGAATCTGCAGAACATCCCCGTGCGCACCGAGCTCGGGCGCGAGATGCGCCGCTTTTTCGTCGCGCGCCCCGGCTGGGTTCTGGTGGACGCCGACTATTCGCAGATCGAGCTGCGGGTGCTCGCCCACATCGCGGATGACAAGGCCATGATCGAGGCGTTCCGCAACAACGACGATATCCACCGCAGTACGGCGGCGCAGGTGTTCCACCTGCCGGAGGAGCTGGTGACGCCGCTGATGCGTTCCCGAGCGAAGGCCGTCAATTTCGGCATCGTGTACGGCATCGGCGCGTTTTCGCTTTCGAAGAACATCCATGTCTCCGTCGCGGAGGCGAAGCGGTACATCAATGATTACCTTACGCTTTACAGCGGCGTGAATTCCTATATGGAGCGCGTGGTGGAACAGGCGAAGAAGGACGGCTGGGTGGAGACGATGTTCGGCCGCAGGCGCTATCTTCCGGAGCTGACCAGCTCGAACTTCAACCTGCGTTCGTTCGGTGAGCGCGTCGCGCGCAACATGCCGATTCAGGGCACGGCGGCGGATATCATCAAAATCGCCATGATCCGCGTGGAGGAACGCCTCCGCAGGGAGCACATGGAAGCCCGCCTGATTCTGCAGGTGCACGATGAACTGATCGTGGAAGCGCCGCAGAAGGAAGCTCTCGCGGCTGCCGCGCTGCTGACGGAGGAGATGCAGAACGCCGTTTCGCTCTCCGTGCCGATGGTTGCCGACGCCAAAATCGGGGAAACCTGGTACGAGGCGAAGGCATGAACGCTTTTGCCTGCCCCGTGTGCGGGGCGCCGCTTGAAAAAGAGGAAAAGGCCTACCGCTGCCCGAAAGGGCACAGCTACGATATTGCCAAAGAAGGCTATGTCCATCTTCTGCGGCCCGATGAGATGCACTCCAAATCGCCGGGCGACGACAGGGAGATGGTGGCCTCCCGCCGCCGGTTTCTTGAGGCGGGATGGTACGAATGCTTCAGCGACGGCCTTGATTCCCTTGTGCTTCAGAATACACGGGGGGAGAAACCTGTAATTCTGGATGCCGGCTGCGGCGAGGGCTATTATACCGGCCGCATGGCCGGGGCCTTCCGTCAGGCGGGCAGGGCCGCGGAGCTTTTCGGTTTCGACATCTCAAAAACAGCGGTTCGCCTTGCCGCGAAGCGGTACCGGGAAATCCCGTTTGCCGTGGGCAGCATGTTCCATATTCCCGTTCCGGATTCTTCGGCGGACTGCGTGACCGACGTTTTTGCGCCGATTGTTCCCGAAGAGCTGTGCCGGGTGCTTCGGCCCGGCGGAACCCTGATTCTGGCGGTGCCGGGGCCGCGCCACCTGTACGGCCTCAAGGAGATTCTGTACGACGAGCCGTATGAAAACGAAACGCGCGATACGGAGTACCCCGGGTTCGAATTTCTGCGCCGGGTTCCGGTGCGCGGCGAAATCGCAACCCAAGACCCGCAGACGATGCAGGATCTGTTCGCCATGACCCCGTATTACTGGAAAACCCCGCGGGAGGGCGGCGAACGGCTGAAAAAAACCGACGTCCTGAACACTGAGACCGGGTTCGATTTTCTGATTTATCAAAAGGTGGAGAAGACATGAGGAAACGAAAATCCTTCGTCGATTTCGTCACAGAGCAGAACGGGCTGTTCCTGGTTGTGGCGACTGCCCTCGCAATCCTGGTCCGGCTGTGGTTCTTTCCCCACGCCTCCAGCGATTACTATGAGTTCCTGCAGGGATGGTTCGACACCCTGCGCCTGAACGGGGGCTTTGCCGCTCTGGGGCAGAACTTCGGCGACTATACGCCGCCCTATTACTATATCCTCGCGCTGCTCAGCTATATTCCCGGGCGCGACCTGTACCTGATTAAGGCGTTTTCGTGCCTGACCGATGTGCTGATGGCCTACTGCGTGCTGCGCCTTGTCCGGCTGAAATACGACGAGTTCTGGGGGGAGATCGCCTACGCGATCACGCTGTTCCTGCCCAGCGTGGTCATCAATTCCTCCGTGTGGGCACAGTGCGATTCCATTTATACCGCGCTGCTGCTCACCTGCCTTTACTACCTGCTGACCGACCGGCCGAACCGCGCGGTGCTGGCCTATTCCATCGCGTTCGCGTTCAAGCTGCAGTCGATCTTCCTCGCCCCGTTCCTGCTTCTTCTGCTGCTGAAGCGGAAGATCAAATGGCGCAGCGTGCTGATCCTGCCGATTACCTACCTCGTACTGATTCTCCCGGCCGTGTTTCTGGGCGGAAATCTGTGGGACCTGCTCACGGTCTACGTGAGGCAGACGGGGGAATACCAGCAGCTTTCGCTGAATTTCCCGAACCTCTATATCTGGTTCCCGCAGGACGCGCCGGCCTACATCGGGAAAATTGCCGTGCTTTCCGCAGGAGCGCTGGTCCTCGTGACGCTTGGGTACCTCTGCCGGAAAAAATTCACGCTTTCGAACAATATGATGGTTTCGCTTTCCCTGTTTTACCTCTTGCTGGTGCCGTATTTTCTCCCGTATATGCACGACCGGTACTATTACCCGGCGGACCTTTTTTCGCTGGTGTTCGCGTTTTATTACCCGGAGAAATTCTACGTGCCGATCATCACCGTGCTTTCCTCCACCTATGCGGCTCTGCGGTTCCTGTTTGGAATCCATTTCATTAACCTGAAGGTCTTTTCGGTTATGATGCTGTTTAACCTGATCTGGGTCGGCATCCAGATCGTGTACCGCATCCGGGACGATGCCGACGGAAAGGCAGCGCAGGTGTGGATGGAATAACGGTCTCCCCGATGGCGGAACGCCATCTGGATACGCTCGTAAGGCTGGAGCAGACCTGCTTTTCCGAGCCGTGGACGCGCGCGGGTCTCGAGGAGGAACTCCGAAACCCGGCGGCGGTTTTCGCGGTTGCGGAATGCGGCGGTGAAACGGTCGGCTACGCGGGCATGCACTGCGTCTGCGGGGAATGCTATGTGGACAACGTCGCCGTATTCCCTGAATTCCGGCGAAAAGGGGCCGCGTCGGCTCTGCTTTCGTATCTGATTGACCGGGCGCGGGAACGGGACGGCGTGTTCCTTACCCTGGAGGTGAGGAAATCAAACTTTCCCGCCCTGCAGACATACGCGGCCTTCGGATTCCGCGAGGAGGGAAGAAGGAAGAATTTCTACCGCAGTCCCACGGAGGACGCGCTGATTCTGACTCTTCGTTTTCCGAAGCCGCAATGTGAGGAGGATTTGCCATGACAAAGAGGGAAAGCTGCCTTTTGGCGGCGATGTGTCTGCTGCTCGGCATGGTTCTGGGGTTTCTGCTTTCGCCCGTGAAATCGGGCATATGCATCGGAAACAGCAATAATCGGATTACCCGCGGCGAAGAATCAAGATAATCGGAAAGGGGATTTTTGTCATGACAAAAAAAGAAGGCCGCCTGCTGGCGCTTATGAGCCTGTTCCTCGGCATGGTTCTGGGTTTTCTAATGGCGCCGATGAAGGCTGGGGTATCCTGCGGAAACAACAATACGGTCTACGGACACGGAATGCAGGCATCGGGGGAACGGCACCATCGGCACCGCAGAAACGGTGAGGATCCGGAAACTCCGGAGGACGGGGAGGATCTTGATTGCGAATTTTAGGCATTGAAAGCTCGTGCGACGAAACGGCCGCCGCCGTGGCCGAGGACGGCCGGAGGGTGCTTTCAAACGTGGTGGCGTCGCAGGTGGAGGAACATAAGCTTTACGGCGGCGTGGTGCCGGAAATTGCTTCCCGCCGTCACTGCGAGGCGATTGTCGGCGTGGTGCGGCAGGCGCTGGAACAGGCGGGCACCGATTTGAACGGCATCGACGCAGTCGCCGTGACCTACGCGCCCGGGCTGATCGGCGCGCTTCTGGTGGGCGTCAATTTCGCGAAAGGGCTCGCTCTGGCGGCGGACAAGCCGCTGGTTCCGGTGCACCACCTGCGCTCGCACATCGCCTCGAATTATATTACGAACCCGGAGCTTAAACCACCGTTTCTGTGCCTGGTGGTTTCCGGGGGCCACACGCATATCGTTAACGTGAAAGATTACACCTCCCTGAGCGTGCTGGGCAGAACCCGCGACGACGCGGCGGGAGAGGCGTTCGACAAAGCCGCACGCGCCATGGGCATCCCGTACCCGGGCGGCGTGGAGCTGGATAAAATCGCGGAGAGCGGAAACGATAAGGCATACCGTATGCCGCGTCCCTCCGTGGACGGCGCGCCGTATGACTTCAGCTTTTCCGGGCTGAAAACATTCGTAATCAACCTGATCCACAACGCAGAGCAGCGCGGGGAAACCGTGTCCGTGCCGGACCTTGCGGCCTCCTACCGCCGCGCGGTGGTGGACTGCCTGGTGCGGAATTTTACGGCCGCCGCGGTGGCGACCGGCAGTACGAAGCTGGCCATTGCGGGCGGCGTTTCCGCCAATTCGCTGCTGCGTCGCACTTTGGAGCAGGTCTGCAGAGAGCGCTCCTGGAGCTTTTACCGGCCGGAGCTTTCCCTCTGCGGGGATAACGGCGCCATGGTGGCTTCGCAGGGGTATTACGAGTTTATCGCCGGGCATACGGCGGGGCCGGACCTGAATGCCAGACCGGAAATGCCGGTGGAAGAAAATGCTCCTTGTGCAGGACGGAAGGCCTGAAAATTCAAAAAAGTATAAAATAAACTTGCTAATATTTTAACACCTTAACAATTTCTTAATTGATCGACGGCAAAAAAAGGATTATAATAAAGCTAAATTCAATAGGCCATTGGGCCGAAAGGAGAAGCACATGACACAAAATAAGTCACTGTTGGAATGGCTTGAGAAAATGAAGGAGCTGGTCAATCCGGACAAAGAGATCTGGATCGACGGTTCTGAGGAACAGCTTGAAGCGCTGCGGGCCGAAGCCTGCAAAACGGGGGAAATGATCAAGCTGAACCAGGAAAAGCTCCCGAACTGCTTCCTGCACCGCACCGCCGTCAACGACGTCGCGCGTGTTGAGGGCAGAACCTTTATCTGCTCCCGCAAGGAAGAGGACGCGGGCCCCACAAACCACTGGATGGATCCTCAGCAGACCTATAAAATGCTGTACGACATTGCGCGCGGCAGCTATAAGGGCCGTACCATGTATATTATCCCTTATTCCATGGGACCGGTCGGTTCTCCGTTTGCAAAGATCGGCGTTGAGGTTACCGACTCTATCTATGTTGTTCTGAACATGAGCATTATGACCCGCGTGGGCAATAAGGTTCTGGAAACACTCGGAGACAGCAACGACTGGGTTCGCGGCCTGCACTGCAAATGCCAGATCGACGAAGAAAAGCGCTACATCTGCCACTTCCCGGAGGACAACACCATTATCTCCGTGAACTCCGGTTACGGCGGGAACGTGCTTCTCGGCAAAAAGTGCTTTGCACTCCGCATCGCTTCCTATCTCGGCAAGACCGAGGGCTGGATGGCGGAGCACATGCTCATCCTCGGCATCACGAATCCGAAGGGCGAAAAGAAATACGTTGCTGCGGCATTCCCGTCCGCCTGCGGCAAGACCAACCTGGCCATGCTGATTCCGCCCGAATTCTATAAGAAAAAGGGTTATAAGGTCGAGACGGTCGGCGACGATATTGCGTGGATGCGCATTGGTCCCGACGGCAGACTTTGGGCGATCAACCCGGAGAACGGCTTCTTCGGCGTAGCACCGGGCACCAACGATAAATCCAACCCGAACGCTCTGGCTACCACGAAGTCCGGCACCATCTTCACGAACGTCGCTCAGAATCTGGACGACAACACTGTTTGGTGGGAAGGTCTTGACAAGAACCCGCCGAAGAACGGCGTAGACTGGAAGGGTCGTCCGTGGGACGGCACCACCTCCAAAGAAAAGGGCGCTCATCCGAACAGCCGCTTCACCGCTCCGGCGAAGAACTGCCCGTGTGTCAGCGACGAATTTGACAAGGGCACCGGCGTGCCGATTTCCGCAATCATCTTCGGCGGCCGCCGCGCTCACACCACCCCGCTGGTTTACCAGTCCCGCGACTGGAACAACGGTGTGTTCGTAGGCTCCATCATGGCTTCCGAGACAACTGCAGCCGCAACCGGCGCTGTGGGCGTTATACGCCGCGACCCGATGGCCATGCTGCCGTTCTGCGGTTACCACATGGGCGACTACTTCAAGCACTGGATCGAAATGGGCCAGAAGCTCGGCGACAAGGCCCCGAAGATCTTCAACGTCAACTGGTTCCGTCTTGATGACGAAGGCCACTTCATTTGGCCGGGCTTCGGCGACAATCTCCGTGTGCTCGACTGGATCATCAAGCGCTGCGACGGCACTGCCGACGCAACCGAAACCGCAATCGGATATGTGCCGAAGGCCGAGGACATCAACCTTGACGGGCTGGACTTTAGCCTCGACACCCTGAAGGATATCCTTGTGGTTGACAACGCCGAGTGGGCGAAGGAAGCCGAGGGCATTGAGGAATTCTACAAGAAATTCGGCGACAAGCTGCCGGCTGAACTGAAAAAACAGCTTGAAGGCCTGAAGAGCAGACTCAACTGATTCCAAATTTTTCTTGAATCCAACTTGGCGGCTTTTCCCTCGGGGAAAGCCGCCTTTTTCGTGCATGAAAAGGTCAGGCGGCACACAAAAAGGGAAGTAAAACAGGACATTTTTAGGCAAGTCTTTAAAAAAGTATGAATAATTTGTAGCGGAATTAAAAATTTTGTGTAAATGTGTCATTGCTTTCACAAACTAAGTTCGATATAATTACTATAAAAGCAATGAAGCCCGACGCGGAAAGCCGGGCAATTTTTTATTGCGGGGGGAAAATATATATGGCCGAAAACACAGAAACGGCGTACCATCCCAAGGGAGACTTTTTTAATCTCAAAGGCAACGGCACCAATGTCCGCACGGAAATCATCGCGGGCATTACCACCTTCTTCACCATGGCGTACATTATTTTCGTCAACCCGAGCATCCTTACGCTTGCCGGGACGAAGGACAACCCGTTCGATCCGCAGGGCATTTTTGTCGCTACGATCATCGCTTCGGTCGTGGGCACACTGGTTATGGCTCTGTTCGCGAACGTGCCGTACGCTCTGGCGCCTGGCATGGGACTTAACGCATTCTTCACGTTTACCGTATGCGGCGTCATGAAGTTCACCTGGGAACAGGCGCTTGCCATGGTATTTATCTGCGGCGTCGTGAACATCATCATCACGGTCACGGGTCTCCGCAAAATTATTCTTCGTTCGCTGCCGAGGGTGCTGCAAAGCGCGATCGGCGGAGGCATCGGATTGTTTGTCGCCTACATCGGCGTCAAAGACGCGGGTCTCCTCAAATTTACGTCGGATCCCGGCACGTACATCCTGACAGGGAAGACAGCGGCCGATTCCACCATGATCGCCAACGCTTCCTCTGTGCCGTCCCTTGTGAATTTCTCCAGCCCCTCCGTTCAGCTTGCGCTCATCGGCGTAGCCATTATTCTGGTGCTGATGGTGCTTAACGTAAAGGGCTCCATTCTGATCGGCATCGTTTCCACGACGCTTATCTGCATGATTGAAATCGCCTGCGGCGTCAATCCGCACGCGTTCTTCTCCTCACTGCCCGATAACGTCAATACGGCTTCCGCATTCTTCGGCACGATTTCCATCACACCGCAAGCCATCGGAACTTCCATTGCTTCCATTCAGAACACGGCGTTCAAACTGGATTTCCCCGGCCTGTTCTCGGATCATTCGAAACTTGCGCTTGTGTTTACGGCTCTGGTCGGCTTTGTGCTGACCGATATTTTCGACGCGCTGGGCACCTTCATCGGAACCGGCCGCCGCACCGGCATTTTCAACGAAGAGGACGAAAAGCTGATGTATACCGGCCGCGGAGTTAAATCGCGTCTGGACCGCGCACTGTTTGCCGATCTGTGCGCAACCATCACGGGTTCCTTCGTCGGTACTTCCAACACCACAACCTTTGTGGAAAGCTCCGCAGGCATCGCGGAAGGCGGCCGTACGGGCCTTACCTCCGTTGTGACGGCGATTATGTTCGCCCTGTGCCTGATTCTTTCTCCGATCATCAGCATTGTTCCCTCCGCCGCAACGGCGCCTGCGCTGATCGTTGTCGGTATTCTCATGATCGCCTCCATCTCCGACATCGACTGGCACGATTTTGAGGACGCCGCAGTTGCGTTCATCACCGTTGCTTTCATGCCCTTCGCTTACAGCATTACAACGGGCATTTCGCTCGGCTTTATCACCTATGTGCTGATCAAGCTGGTAAAAGGCAAGGCAAAAGAAGTGCACCCGGTTATGTACGGCGCGACGCTGCTGTTTATCATCAACTTCATTTCGCTGGCCGTCCACAACCTGTAATACGGTTTCATCAGCCTGAAATACAGGCCGAATGAGTGCGCCCCCGTTCCCTTTTGGGGAACGGGGGCGCTTTGCCGTTTATTTGCCGGAGAAGGAAACGTCATCGAAGTAGACGCTGGAATTTGAAATCGTTGCCGGGACGCTTAGCTGAATGACAGCCGACGTAACCTTGTCGGGGGCCGCAATGGTGACGGCGCGGTAATAGCCGAAGTTGCTGGCAGCGGAGGGAATCTGGCCTCCGTTGACGGTAATGGTCGCGCCTTCCACAGCGCCGAAGCGCGTCGTAAACGTCACGGTTGCGAGGATGCCGGGGTTTCCTGCCTTTTGGTTTGCGAAAAAGCTGAATTCGTAATAGCAGCCTGCCTTGATTCCGTATACGGTCTGTGACAGAGAACTCCCGTCGTTGAGGAAAACGGAAGAAAAGCCGGTGTGATAGGATCCGTTTGAGGTGCTCTTTCCGGTTGTGCCGGAGGCCGTCCAGCCGTCCGGAACATTGCCGGTAAAGTCTTTAAAACTTCCATTCGTTATCAGCTCTCCGGTGGAGAAGCTTGGTCCCGGAGGTCCCATCGGGCCGGGCTCGCCTTGGTCGCCCTTGGGTCCGCAGGGGCCGGGCACGCCGGGCCTGCCGGGTTTGCCCTCAGGACCGGGATAACCCTGGTCGCCCTTCGGTCCGCAGGGTCCGGGTTCGCCGGGTCTGCCGGGTTTTCCGTCACAGCCGGGCTCGCCCTTGTCGCCCTTGGGTCCGCAGGGACCGGGCTCGCCTTTGTCGCCCTTGGGTCCGCAGGGACCGGGCTCACCGGGTCTGCCGGGTTTGCCTTCCGGACCGGGATAACCTTGGTCGCCCTTGGGTCCGCAGGGGCCGGGTTCGCCGGGCCTGCCGGGTTTGCCGTCACAGCCGGGCTCACCCTGGTCGCCCTTGGGTCCGCAGGGACCGGGCTCACCGGGCCTGCCGGGTTTGCCTTCCGGACCGGGATAACCCTGGTCGCCTTTCGGTCCGCAGGGACCGGGTTCACCGGGCTTGCCGGGTTTGCCGTCACAGCCGGGCTCACCTTTGTCACCCTTGGGTCCGCAGGGACCGGGTTCGCCGGGCCTGCCGGGTTTGCCTTCGTGACCGGGTTCACCGGGTTTTCCGGGTCTGCCTTCCGGCCCTTCCATACCGCGATCGCCTTTGTCACCCTTCGGCCCTTCGGGGCCGGGTCTGCCGGGCCTGCCCTCCGGACCGCAGGGCCCAAGCTTGCCTTCCGGCCCGCGGGGGCCGGATTCGCCCTGAGGTCCGCACGGTCCGCGCTCACCCTTCAGGCCGCACGGGCCCATCGGGCCGGGACAGCCCGGTTCACCTTTCGGCCCCGGGCAGCCCTGAGGCCCCTGGCATCCTTCCGGACCGGGCTCACCCGTAAAACCCTGAAAGCCCATCGGTCCTCTCGGGCCCGGAGGGCCCGGAGGTCCCGGGCAACAGGTGGGACGGCTGCATTCAGGTGTATCTTCAGCACTCTGCGGCCAGCAGGGGCCGCCATGCTCATAACTTTGACTGCGGCTCAAAAAATCCCCTCCCAATTGAGATTCAGGAACCGAAAATTGACGGTTCCGTGAGATATGGGATGGCGTCTGTGTTTGGCATCGGTCATCCTTAACCCATAATATGCCGGTTTCCCGCTTTTGCTCAGAAGGAGAAAACTCAAAACTGGGGCGCCGCGGATTTCTCCGGCGCCCCAGTAGCCTTTAACGGGAATTATGCATAAAATGGGATGAGGAATATCGGGGCCGGAAAAGCTCCTGTTGAACCGGATGCCCCGGCAGCCGTATCAGACAGCCGAATCGAATATTCTTCAATCTTATCACAGGAGGAATCTCATGAGCTGCAGTCAATTTCCGGGCTCCGTCGCGGGGGCGTTCGCTTCGCTGAACGGAACAGGCACCCAGACCGGGTCCGGCACGGGGAGACAGGCGGCACTGAACGCTTCCAGCGGCGGGGTCGGGCTGCTTTCCACCGTTATGATTACGGAACCGATCAATGTGGTTTCCACCACGATCGACACGCGGGATATGCGCCGCACCAACAATCTTCTGGCATTTTCCGGCGTTGTCACCCTTCCCAGCGGGAGTTCCGTTACGCTGAACTTCCAGCTCCGGCGCGCCCTGAACGACGGTACGGCGGTCAACGTGGGCTCCACCTACACGTTCGTGGCGTCGGTGGCGTCTCTGGAGTCGGAGTCCTTCAGCTTCCAGTTTCTGGACGCCGATGTTCTTCCGGGCTTCTACACCTACACGGTTCAGATTTCAACAAATTCCGTCATCAGCGCTTCGGGCGCTTCCATCAACAATGCCGTGCTCAGCGTTCTGGCGGTTCTCGAACGGTGAAGCACGCGGCCTCCGGAAATGCCGGAAAAGCCGCGCAAAAAAGGCCCCGGGCCGGCGTTCTTGCCTGTCCGGAGCTTTTTTTGCGGCACAGTGTTGCCAACCGCCGCAATCGGGTATATGATACAATCGGATTTTAAGTGACCGTCGGTTCCTTGGAAGGTGGGACAAAACGTGAAAAAAGCCCTGATTACCGGCGCAGCCCGGGGGATCGGCCGCGCGGCGGCGGAGACCCTGGCAGCGGACGGATTTACGGTGTACCTCAACTACAGCCGGTCGGAGGATGCGGCGCTCCGGCTTGCGGAAGCCCTGAACAAAACCTACGGAGACTGCGCGGAAGCGCTGCACGCCGACGTTTCCGACCGGGCGCAGGTGGAAGAAATGTTCCGCCGCGCCGGAGAGGTGGACGTGCTGGTGAACAACGCGGGTATCGCCCAGCAGAAGCTGTTTACCGACATTACGGAGGAGGAGTGGGAAACTCTGTTTTCCGTGGACGTCGGCGGCGTTTTCCGTTGCTGCCAGTGCGCCCTGCCCGGAATGATACGAAGGAAAAGCGGGAAGATTATCAACATTTCCTCCATGTGGGGGCAGGTGGGCGCCTCCTGCGAGGTGCACTATTCCGCCGCCAAGGCGGCGGTGATCGGGCTGACGAAGGCGCTTGCCAAGGAAGTCGGCCCCTCGAACGTTCAGGTCAACTGCATTGCGCCCGGCGTCATCGCGACGGAGATGAACGCGGCCCTTTCGGAGGAAACGCTCGCGGAGCTGCGGGAGGAAACCCCGCTTGGGCGAATCGGCACGCCGGAGGACATAGCGGCGGCGATTTCCTTCCTCGCCTCGCCCCGCTCGGATTTCATTACCGGGCAGGTGCTTGGCGTCAGCGGGGGAATGATTATTTAATGCCATCCCGCACCGTTCACATGCGTGTCAACATTGAGATTTGTGAGGTATCGCCCCGAAAAGCCGCGCCGAAAGCGGACAACGCCCTTTGCAGGATGCTTCCTTCAAGCGTTCCCCGTGCGGGGAATCGTCTGATTTTTTACTGCAAATTGAAGCAGTGTCCGCCGTAGGCGATTTGAAAAGGCGCTCAGCGCCCGCCGTAGGCGATTTTAAACATCGGTGAATAGCAGGCGGCAGTTCCCCTTCACCGTGTAAGCACCCATTCCGGCGGGAATAAAGACGCTGTCTCCCTTTCCGAAGGTGAGAAGCGGCTTTCCCTCGTCGAGAATCATAGCTTCCCCCTCAAGGCACAGCAGGGAGTGAAAGCTGCTTTCGTCTGCAAAAAGGGAAGCCTCCTCGATTTTCATCATGCTGGTGCGAAAATATTCGCAGGAACCGAGCAGGCATTTTTCATAGCCGGCAAGGAATTCGGGCTTTCCCTGCGGCCCGGCCGGACGGGCCGGGGGCTCGCGGCGGGTGACGTCCAGCGCCTGCGAAATGTGCAGGGCGCGCGGCTTTCCGTCCTTTCCGGTCCGGCCGTAGTCGAAGATGCGGTAGGTCAGGTTGGAATTCTGCTGAATTTCGGCGATCAGAATCCCGGCGCCGATGGCGTGCAGCGTTCCGGCCTCGATGAAGAAGACGTCGCCCCGGTGGACGGGTACGAGGTTCAGCACCTCGGGGAGCGTGTTGTCCTCAATCCTGCGGCGGCATTCCTCCTTCGAAACCGGGTGCTTGAAGCCGTAATACAGGCCCGCGCCGGGCTCACAGTCCGCCACGTACCACATTTCGGTTTTGCCGAAGCCGCCCTCGTGCGTCCGGGCGTATTCGTTGTCGGGGTGAACCTGAATGGAGAGCCAGTCCTTCGCGTCGATCAGCTTGATCAGAATGGGGAAGTCGGGGAATTTTTCACAGTCCGTCCCAAGCACGGCGGGGCCCGCCTCCTTCAGGAAGTCGGGAAACGGCATTCCCCGGTATTTCCCGTTCGCGATGACGGAGGGCCCGTCCGGGTGGCAGGAAAGCTCCCAGCTCTCCGCCAGAATTTCCGAGCTGCTTTTTTTGCCGTATTCCTCCCGGAGCTTCGTCCCGCCCCAGATATAATCCTTGCAGGCGGGGCTCAGCTTCATGGGGTAGGGCTGTTCCATACAATCACTCCTCGATTTTACGTCCGCTCCGATTTGGCGCCCAATTTATTATTATTTATAGTACACTATAATTCGGAGAAATACACAGAGATTTTGCTGAATTTTAGAAACTCAGGGAAATTTGCACCTCTGTCCGTGACGCGGTCACGGAACTCCGGATTATACAGGAGTATCATGATCGAAAGAAAGAAGGTGCCGCATATGGCGGACGTTATTATTTTAGGAAAAGGGCCGGCGGGGATTTCCGCCGCGCTTTACACGGCCAGGGCAAACCTTGACACGCTCGTGATCGGGCGGGACGCGGGCGCGCTGGGAAAGGCGGACCGCATCGAAAACTATTACGGGTTTGAGCAGCCCGTCGCCGCGGGGGAACTGCTTAGAAACGGTATTGCGCAGGCGGAGCGCCTCGGAGTGAAAATTCTGGAGGACGAGGCCTTGGGTATTTCGTATGACGGCGAGTTTGAGGCGGTTACGCGCGGCGGAGCTTACCGTGCGCCGTTTCTGATTCTGGCGACAGGCGCCGCGCGGAGCGCGCCGAAGATTCCCGGGCTTAAGGAGTTTGAGGGAAAGGGCGTCAGCTACTGCGCCGTGTGCGACGCTTTTTTCTACCGGAAAAAGGAGGTCGCGGTGCTCGGCGCGGGGGAATACGCCCTGCACGAGGCGCTGGAGCTGCTTCCGGTCGCGGCGAAAGTGACCGTTCTGACGGACGGCGCTGCTCCCGCGGCGGAATTCCCGGAGGAGGTTGCGGTTGAGACGCGGAAGCTTGCGGCAATTGCCGGCGAGGGAACCGTCGGTTCCGTGCGCTTTGCGGACGGCGGAACCCTGCCGGTTTCCGGCGTGTTCGTCGCGGTCGGCGTCGCAGGAAGCACCGACCTCGCGCGGAAGCTCGGCGCGGAGCTCCGCGGAAATTCCGTCGCCGCGGACGAAAACAGGAGGACGAACGTGCCCGGCCTTTACGCGGCAGGCGACTGCACGGGCGGGCTGCTCCAGATCGCGAAGGCGGTCGGGGACGGTGCCGTCGCGGGGACGGAAGTCATCAAGGAGTTCCGGAAGAGGAAACAGAGTTGAGCGCGGATTTCCATGAGATTGTAGCGCCTCTCCTTGCGTGGTATGAGAAGAACGCGCGCGAACTGCCGTGGAGGGAGGATCACTCCCCCTACCGGGTCTGGGTCTCCGAAATCATGCTGCAGCAGACGCGCGTCGAGGCCGTAAAGCCCTATTTTGAGCGCTTTGTGCGGGAACTCCCGGATCTCGCCTCGCTCGCCGCGGCGCCGGAGGACAGGCTCCTCAAGCTGTGGGAGGGGCTGGGCTATTACAGCCGGGTTCGGAATCTGCAGAAGGCGGCGCGTCTGGTTGTGGAGAACTACGGCGGTCACTTCCCGGAGGAGGCGAAGGAACTGGAAACGCTGCCCGGCATCGGGGAATATACGGCCGGAGCGGTCGCGTCCATCGCGTTCGGGAAGCCGGAGCCCGCGGTGGACGGGAATGTCCTGCGGGTTCTCGCTCGCTGGACGTCCGACAGAAGAGACATCGGCGAACCGGGCGTGAAGCGGGAATACCGGGAGGCCCTGCGCACCGTTTACCCGGAGGGGCAGGCCGGCTCGTTTACGCAGGCGCTGATGGAGCTCGGCGCAATGGTCTGCCTGCCGAACGGGGCTCCTTCGTGCGGCGAGTGCCCGCTCGCGCCGGGCTGCCTCGCCCTGCGGGGCGGGAACCCGGAGGCGTTCCCCATAAAGAAAGCGCCGGCAAAGCGGAAAACGGAGCGGCGAACGGTGTTCCTGATTCTGAACGGCGGCCGGGCGGCCCTTCGCAGACGCCCGGAAAGCGGACTGCTGGCCGGGCTGTGGGAATTTCCGAACGTTTTGGGGAAGCTTTCCGCCGATGAGGCGAAGGGCGTCCTGAAAGAGTGGGGGATCACGGCGGAGCGTTTGGAAAAGGCTCCGCCGGCGAAGCATGTCTTTTCCCATCTGGAATGGCATATGACGGGGTACCTCGTGTTTGCGTCAAATCGGCCGGAAAAATTTGAATGGGCGGAGAACCGGGAACTGGAACAGCGGTACGCTCTGCCTGCCGCTCTGAAAACTTACCGGGATTTCTTGCAGGCCCGGTCTGAATATGGTACGATAGAAACATTCAAATAAAAACAACCAAAGGGGATTTTTAAGATGGCTTCATCTGCGCGCAGGCAGGCGGTGGGAATGATGGCGGCTTGTTCCACGCTGTGGAGCATTGCCGGTATTTTAATCAAGCTGATTCCGTGGAACGCGATGGTAATCGCGGGCGTGCGCAGCCTTCTGGCGGCGGGAGTTATGTATATTTTTCTGCGCCGTTCGGGCATGAAAATTCGGTGGAACCGGTATTCGGTGATTTCCGCGCTCCTGATGAGTCTGACCATGTTCTCCTTTATTTTTTCCAACAAGCTTACGACGGCGGCCAACGCCATTGTTCTGGAATACACGTCTCCCGCGTTTATCCTGATTTTCTCCGCCGTGTTTTTTCATCAGAAATTTCACCGCGCCGATTTGATTGCGGTCATCGCAACCATCTTCGGCATTTCGCTGTTCTTTTTCGATCAGCTTTCGGGCGGGCGTCTGTTCGGCAACTGCGTCGCTATTTTCTCCGGCGTGGTGGTCGCCTGGCAGTACATTATAAATGGGAAGGCGGACACCGAATCGCGCATGAGCGGGATCCTGATCGGGCATCTCGTGACCGCGGCGATCGGCATCCCAATGATTCTGGTTTTCCCGCCCGTTCTCACCTCGACGGCCGTTGGGAGCATGCTGGTGCTCGGCGTTGTGCAGCTCGGCATCCCTTATATTCTCTACGGACTGGCGCTCAAAAACTGCCCGCCGCTTGCCTGTTCGCTGGTCGGCGCCATTGAGCCGATGCTGAACCCGGTGTGGGTGTTCCTGCTCGACGGGGAGAAGCCGGGCGTGTTCCCGCTCATAGGGGCGGTTATCGTGCTGGCGGCGGTCACCGGGTGGTGCGTCTGGCGCGACCGGTTTGTTACGGAGCATTCCAGTAATTAATATACATAAGCTCGCCCGGGATCTCGGACGTCCAAAAAAGGAAGGGTGTTTCATATGAAAACAAGGAAAATCGTAATTATCGGGGCGGGGCACGTCGGCTCGCACTGCGGGGTCAGCCTGATCACGCAGGGCGTCTGCGACGAGCTCGTCTATATCGACGTGGACGAGGCGAAGGCCAAGGCGCAGGCGCTGGATCTTGAGGACGCCACCGTCTATCTGCCGCACCACGTGGACGTGCGCACGGGAGATTACAAGGATCTCGCGGACGCCGACATCCTTGTGATGGCCGCAGGCCCGCTTCCGGACGGGAAGCAGACCCGCATGGATACGCTCGGCGTCACGGTCGAAATCATGAAATCCATTACGGAAAAGATTGCCGCTTCCGGTTTTTCGGGCGTTCTGGTGAGCATTTCGAACCCCGCCGACGTGATCGCGCACTATCTTCAGGTGAAAGCAGGCCTGCCCGCGAAGCGCGTGATCTCCACCAGCACAACTCTGGATTCCGCGCGCCTGAGAAGGGTGATTTCCGAGAGTACGGGCATCGACCAGAAATCCGTTTACGCCTACGTGATGGGCGAGCACGGGGAATCCCAGATGGTGCCGTGGTCGAGCGCGGCCATCGCGGGCAAACCGCTTTCCGAACTGCGGAAAGAGCAGCCGGAGACCTACGGGAAGCTGGATCTCGGCGCGATGGCGGCCGCGGCGCGCAAGGGCGGCTGGGATATCCTGTACGGCAAGGGCTCGACGGAGTTCGGCATCGGCACCGCGCTGACCGAGGTCGTCAAGGCCATTCTGCACAACGAGCACAAAGTCCTGCCGGTTTCCGTCCTGCTGGAGGGCCAATACGGCCAGAAGGACGTATACGCGAGCGTTCCGGCAATTCTCGGAAAAGACGGAGTGGAAGGTGTCGTCGAGCTTTCACTCACGCCGGAAGAACTGGAGAAATTCGGCGCTTCCTGCGAAACGATGCGGAAGAATTTCGAGCTTGCCCTGAAAATGTAAGTTTTTCGGCGGGCTGGGGCGGGGAGATTTCTCCCCGCCTTTTTAATCCCCGCCCGCGATCGGGTTGTAAAAAAGGCGGGGACAGACTATAATAATATTTTAGGATGGTTTTGAGTTTATTTCGGGAAAGAGGGGGAACGGAATGGCCAGGGTGATTTCCATTTCCAATCAGAAGGGTGGGGTCGGCAAAACTACGACGACCTGCTCCCTTGCGGCGGGGCTGAAGCGGCGGGGGTACCGCGTGCTCGCGGTGGACCTTGACCCGCAGGGCAACCTCGGGTTCAGTATCGGGGCGGATACGGAAAACAGCGCGACTATTTACGACGTGCTGAAGGGTGAGGTGAGAACGCAGTTCGCCATTCAGAAAACGCCGTCCATGGACGTCATCATCTCCAGCATTCTCCTCAGCGGCATCGAGCTGGAATTTACGAATACAGGCCGGGAATTTCTTCTGCGCGAGGCGTTCAAACCGGTTCTGGAGTCCTACGACTATATCCTGATCGACACGCCCCCCGCGCTCGGCATCCTGACCATCAACGCGTTCACCGCGTCGGATTCCATCGTGGTTCCGATGCTTTCCGATATTTTCAGCCTGCAGGGGATCGCGCAGCTCTACGAAACCGTAGAGCGCGTGAAAAAGTACTGCAATCCGCATCTCTCCATCGCCGGAATCCTTCTGACGCGCTACAACCCGCGCACGCTTTTGAGCAAGGAGATCCGGGGAACCGCGGAGCTGATCGCGCAGGACCTTCATATCAGCCTGCTTGACAGCTACATCCGCTGCGCCGTTGCGGCCAGCGAGGCGCAGTCCGTTCAGAAGGACATTTTTTCCTACGCACCCCGCAGCACCGCGGCGAAGGATTACTCCAAGGTCATTGACGAACTGCTTGCAAAGGGGGTGTGACGGTGCCGAGAACCAAAAAGGAAATCGATAAGGAACAGATGTACAAAAAGCTGATGCCCTCTGCCCCGAAGGGAGCGAGAACGCCTCTGGAGGACATCGCGCCTGAAAATGCGGCGCCGCTGGAGGAACTCCTGGGGCCGAACGCCGTTGTTTCCCAGCCGCCGAAGCGCACGCTGGAAGCGCGGAAAATCAGCGTTCCCGCGCTTGAAACTTTTCAGTCCGACGTGGTCAACGCGATGGAAAACTACGTGCTTCAGAAGCTGGACCAGGTGCTTTCGCGATTCCAGTGCTGCCGGTGCGACCGGTGCAAAAAGGATATTGTGGCGCTTGCGCTGAACAAGCTGCCGCCGAAATACCGTGTGGTTTCGGAGGGGCACCCGCTGCCGGACCTCGACCCGCAGACCAGCGCGCAGGTGGTAACGGCGCTGATCCAGGCGGCCATTCAGGTTCGTTCCAGACCCAGACATTAATTTGGCAATAATAAATACACAGGAACGGAGGTTTCTAACATGTACGAAGAGATTAAGGAACAGGTAAGAACGGCGCTTGAGGAACTGCTCAAGGCCGCGGCGCTGAAGGAGGGCGACATTTTTGTCGTCGGGTGTTCCTCCAGTGAGATCGTGGGCTCCAGAATCGGCACGGGCTCCAACGTCGAGGCGGCAAACGCCGTGTTCGAAGCGGTTTACCCGGTGCTCAGGGAAAAAGGCATTTACCTCGCGGCACAGTGCTGCGAGCATTTGAACCGCGCCATCATTCTGGAACAGGAAGCGGCGGAAAAATATCGCCTTCCCATCGTGAACGCGGTTCCGCAGCCGAAGGCGGGCGGCTCGTTCGCAACCGCCGCGTACCGAGGCTTTGAGCATCCGGCGGCGGTGGAAGAGGTTCCGGCGAAGGCCGGCATGGACATCGGCGACACGCTCATCGGCATGCACCTCGTTCCGGTGGCCGTGCCCGTGCGCATCTCCGTGCGCAGGGTCGGCCAAGCAAACCTGGTGTGCGCCCGCACCCGGCCGAGGTACATCGGCGGCGAGCGCGCCCATTACGACGAGCGGTTAGGTTGAATTTTCCTTTCGGGGCGGGGGAGGGTTTGATTCCTTCCCCGCCTTTTCCATGCCCGGATTATTATTTCGGCAAAGATGGGAGCGTTCAAAATGGATCTTGAAAAACGGATTCCGGAGGATTTCAGCGGAGTCGTTTCCGTGCGCAGGAATGGAACGGATTTGTTTCGGAAAGCCTACGGATATGCGGATGCAGCCAACCGCCGCGAAAACCGCGCCGATACGAAATTCCCGACGGCTTCCGCCGGCAAGGGCTTTACGGCGGCCGGAATTCTCCGATTGATGGATGAGGGAAAACTGCGTCTTTCGGATTCGCTCGGCTCGGTGCTGAAACGGGACTGGAAAGCGATCGACCCGAACATCACGGTGGAGCAGCTTCTCACCCATACCTCCGGAATCCCGGACTATTTCGACGAGGAGACCATGGAGGATTACGCCGAGCTTTGGCGCGATTTTCCGAATTATAAAATCCGAACCTCCTCCGACCTGCTCCCGCTGTTTCTCGATAAGCCGATGAGTTACCCGGTCGGGAGCAGATTTCGGTACAACAATACGGGGTATGTTGTTCTGGGGCTGATTCTGGAACAGATTTCGGGCATGCCGTTCGACCGCTTTCTTGAGGAGGCCGTTTTTGACCCCCTCGGCATGAAGAATACCGGTTATTACGAGCTGGACCAGCTGCCGGAAAACTGCGCCAACGCCTATGTTTACGAGGAAGCGCGCGGGGAGTATTATACCAATATTTACAGTGTGGACGCGAAAGGGACGGGCGCCGGAGGAGCATTTACAACGGCGGGGGACCTCGGCCGATTCTGGGACGGCCTGCTTGCGGGTACCCTGCTTTCCAAAGAAACGGTTTCCCGCATGCTGACGCCGCTGGTTTCCGACGGGAAGGGGCACTGTTACGGCTATGGCGTATGGTTCCGGGAATCGGAACCACACCGTCCCTTTTTGCAGGGAGAAGACCCTGGCGTCTGCTGCATGACCTCCTGCGACCTTGAGCACGAGGTCAGCACGGCCGTAATCAGCAATTTCGGGCAGGACGTCTGGAAACTCCACCGGAAAATCCTCGCGGAGCTCGGCTGTGTTTCCTGACGGCCCGCGCCTTGTTTTGGCAAGCAAAGCATGTTATAATCAAACTGCATTGAAACCGTTAAAACCTTGTTTTGATAAAAGGGGGCGCCCTCCGCTTTGAAAGACGTTTTCCATTCCTCCGGCTTTCGCATCCTGATCATCGCGGTGTTTATTCTGTTTGGGCTGATGCTTTACACGGCCGGAACGGACCGCTCGCTGACGGCGGCCGCAATCGGGTATCTTGCCACGCCGATGGAGAAGGTCAGCACCGTCGTGACCAACAACGCCGCCGTCGCGGCGCAGTCCGCAACGAAATCGAAGGAACAGCTTGAGGCCGAAAACGCCGCGCTGAAAAAGCAGGTGGACGACCTGAACAAGAAGCTGGTCAATTATTATACCTATCAGCAGGAAAACGCGCAGCTTCGCAAATTTCTGGAGCTGAAAAGTGAGAATCAGGATTTCAAGCCCGTCTCCGCAGCGGTGATCGGGCGCGACCCCAACGACCTCTTTTACCAGTTCACCATCGACCAGGGAACGCAGTCCGGCATTGCCGTGAACGACCCGGTCGTAACGGAAAGCGGAGTGGCAGGCTGGGTCTCCTCTGTGAGCGCCAGCTACAGCCGCGTGACCACCATCCTTTCGCCGGATACGAAAATCAGCGCGATTGATAAGGTAAACCGGGAGAGTGGCGTCGTGAGCTGCGACGTAAAGCTGGCGGATCAGGGCATCGTGGAGCTGAGGTATCTCACGGCCGGGACGACCGTGAAGCCCGGGGACATCATCGTCACCAACGGGATCGGCGGCGTTTACCCGCGCAACCTGGCGGTCGGCACGGTGAAGGCTGTCAAGAACGACCCGTACGACGTTTCGCTTTACGCGGAGGTGACTCCGTTCGTCAATGCGAAAGATATCCGCGACGTGATGGTCATCACGTCCTTCCAGGGGCAGGGGCAGGCTTTCAGCGACGGCAGCGCTTCCTCCTCCGCTTCTTCCGGGGGCAAATGAGATGAGCGAAGCGTCCAAGCTGAAGCTGATCCGCTTCCTCGGCTATACGATTGAGATCCTGGCGGTTTTCGTGATTCAGGAGACCCCCGGCCTTCTGCCCGAGCTTTTCGGGGCGCGTCCGGTACTCTTAATCCCGGCGGCGCTTTCCATTGCCATGTTTGAGGGCGAGACCGCCTCCATGGCGTTCGGTCTGGCCGCGGGTCTCTTAATGGA
>JAEWRF010000093.1 GCA_023460155.1 Bacillota bacterium
CATCTATTCCGCCACCGCGTTCCATTGGATTCCGGAAGAAATCGGTTTCCCAAAGGTGTTCCGGCTGCTGAAAAGCGGCGGGACTCTGGCTCTCTGGTGGAATCGGCCGCTCCCCGCCGGGCCGGAGGAACTGCGCCAAGAGATTCAGAGAGTCTACGACCGATACCGTCCGGAAATCGCGCGGAGGCCGGACGAAGACAAGACCTCCCTCTACCGGAAAATCCGGGAGACCGTTCTTTCCCACGGCTTCACGGAACCGGAGTTCCGGCTCTACCGTGCGGAGCGAACCTTTCAGGCCGACGGCTATGTACAGCTGCTGAATACCTATTCGGACCATCGGACCGCCGCGCTGCAGGCGAGAGAAGCGTTTGAATCCGGTATCCGGCAAGCAATTCTCAGTCACGGCAATCGAATCACCATCTCCGATTCCATTGACCTGTACCTTGCAAGGAAACCCCGCACCTGAGAGTGCAAAAAAGCCCCGTCATTGACGGGGCCGGCGGAAAAACAGATTTGCTTATTCCTCCAGGGAGATCACAGAAACCGGGCAGCCGTCTCGGGCTTCCTCCGCACTGGGGCGGAGCGTGTCGCTCACTTCGGCGTACACCTCGGCAAGGTTGTCTTCCCCCATACGGAACACTTCGGGGCACGTACCGGCGCAGAGACCGCAGCCGATGCAGCCGCCCCGATTGATAAACGCGCGCATGAAAGCACTTCCTTTCCTATTTAAACAGAACGATCAGGAACATTTTGAACGGTTCGACCGCCAGAACGGCATGGGGCTTCTTCGAAGGCATTACCACCGTATCGCCCGCATGCAGCGTATATTTCCCGTCCCCCACCGTGATTTCCCCCACGCCCTCCAGCGCGACGACCATGGCGTCGCCGTTGGACTCGTGCGAGCTGATCTCCTCGCCTTTGTCAAAGGCGAACAGTGTGAGACTGACGCAGTTGTTCTGGGCGATGGTCTTGCTGACAATCTGCCCCGGCTGGCAGTCCACCTGCGCCGCCAGCGATAGAACCGTAGAAAATTCCATGTTTTTAATATAGGAGTCGGCCATAATAAGCCCCCTTTGATCCATTTCCTATTCTGCCTTTCCCTGAACCCGTCTATACTCCGCGTGAAATTATTTAAAAAATAGTTTTGCCCTTATCAAAAAACCGATGAACACAAGCCCAAAGAGGGCGAAAGTTCATCGGCTTTTTTGAAATTGTGAAGGGAATCAGGCGACGGTGACCAGACACTTGGTTGTGAGACCGTTCCCGGTTTTTGCAAAAACGGTAGTGCAGCCCTTGGAAACCCCGAGAACGGTGCCGTTCCGGACGGCCGCAACTTTGGAGTTGCCGGAGCTCCAGGACGTTTGGTTGTAATAGGCGCTGCGGTTAATCAGAGTCACCTTTGAGTTCAGCTCGGTGGTTTTTCCCGCCTTCACATAAACGGAGGAGCGATCCACGGAAACGCCAACCGGAATATACTCGGCCATGGCCACACAGCGGGCGAGGCTTTCGGCGATTGCGTCGATGTTGTTTTCAATCCACCAGGCGTCGGTGGCGTTGTCGTGATAAGCCGTTTCAATCAGGCAGTGCGGCATCTTCGGCATGGACATTTCCCAGAGGGCGTCATTGGTGGCCGTGCTGACCGCGCTTTTGTCCGGGTAAATAAAATTGTCTTTCAGCAGGTCGGCAAACCTTTGGCTCCGGGGGTCGCCGGAGGGATAGTAAACGGTGGTCCCGTTGGTTTTCGGACCGCCGTCCTGCGCGTTGGAGTGGATGGCGAGGTACAGATCGCATCGGTCGTACGTGGCTTGGTTTGCCCGGCTGACGAGGGTGGAGTACTGGGCGGCGCGTCCGCCGGAGCTCGGGGCTGCAAGCACGGATTCGATCCCGTAGCCCTGTAAATACGGGATCATGGCGGAAGCAATCTGCCGCATGTAGGTTTCTTCGCTCCCGGAACCGTCACAGTAGGGGTTCCACGGCTGGGCAGAGGGACTGAGATAGACCCGGTAGGGACTGACGGTGACGGTCGGCCGCGAAGTGAAGCTTTTCACCGCGGCACCCGCGTTTGATTCGCAGAGCCCATCGGCACTGAGAAAGAGCAGAAGAAACAGGAAACAAAAGGATTTTTTTACCGTGCCGCGCGGACGGATGTAAGCTGAAATTTTCTGTCGGAGGGAAAGAAGCATTTTTGCATTCACTGGCTTTCATATGAATTTGCGGCTTTCACTGAGGACAGCCTTTGAAAAATAGCATGGGAAAACGGAAAAATCCGCCGCCCTGATTCCCATTTTACCATCCGGCCGGTTACATTTCAAACAAAAACCGACCTTTTCCGCGGCAGGGCGGCTTCTCTGCGGAAAAGAAAATTGATTTCTTGTAATCTAACGTCTGCCCCGCTATAATGAAATAAACCGATCGGCCGGGTGCGGCCGATGACTTTTTTAGAGCCGGGAAGTGAAACAGAACGTGGGAATAGAAATACGGGAATACCGCGGGGATGATCTTCCGGCCATGGTTTCCATATGGAATACGGTGGTTGAGGACGGCAACGCGTTCCCTCAGGTGGAACCGCTTGAGGAAGAAAGCGCGGCGCGGTTTTTCTCCGCCCAAAGTTTTACGGCCGTCGCGGAGGAGGCAGGGAAAATCCTCGGCCTGTACATTTTGCATCCGAACAATATCGGAAGGTGCGGTCATCTGGCCAACGCGAGCTATGCCGTTCGGAAGACCGAGCGCGGCCGCCATATCGGCGAACTTCTGGTTTCTCACTCGCTGAAAAAAGGGCGGGAGCTGGGCTTCCGGATTCTTCAGTTCAACGCGGTGGTGCGTTCGAACACCGGGGCGGTCCGCCTGTATGAAAAGCTTGGATTTGTGCGGCTCGGAACCGTTCCGGGCGGCTTTTTAATGAAGGATAATTCCTACGAGGATATTCTGCTTTTTTACCATACCCTGTAAAAAATTCTGGGCAAAAGAGGGAAGCATATGAAAGACAGCGTCATTTTCTATTTCAGCGGAACCGGCAACAGCCTTCAGATTGCGGAGGACATCGCGGCCGGCTTGGGAGACACGGAGCTGATCCCGATCGGCAACTTTGACCTCGATACGGAGGTTGCATCGAAGCGGGTCGGCATCGTATTCCCAGTGTATTTCTGGGGGCTTCCGCGCATTCTGGCGGAATTTGCGGACCGTGTGAAGCTGCAGGGCGGCGCAGCGGTCTATGCCATCTGCAATTACGGCGGCACAACAGGCGCAGCACTCGCAATGCTGAAGGAGCGGCTTGAAAAACGGGGCATCTCTCTGCTTGCGGCCTATGCGGTTCATATGCCCGGAAACTACATCCGGGCATACGGCGCCATTCCCGAAAAAATGCAGCAAAAGCTTTTCAATCGGGAAAGGCCGGCTGTTGAGAAAATTGCGGGAGAGATAAAAGCCGGAACGACGAATCTGCGGGCGGCAAAGGCGAATCCGCTGATCCGTGCCATTTCGGAGAAACTCAGCCGTTCCTTCCGGGAAAAGTGCGCTGCCTCCGACGAAGGCTTTCACGTCAGCAAAGCCTGCATCGGCTGCGGACTGTGCGAAAAGGCCTGCCCTGTGGACAATATTACCATGGAAGCGGGCACTCCCTTGTGGCACCACCGGTGCGAGGCCTGCATGGCGTGCATCGAGCGCTGCCCGAAGAAGGCGATCGATTATAAGAACATCACGCAAAACCGGAAGCGTTACGTCAATCCCAATGTGAAATTCTGAGCCTGCATATTTTTCTGCCCCGCCCCTGCCGCTGAAAAGCGATGGGAGCGGGGCCGCTTTTTGCTTACCATTCCATATATTTTACCTCTATTTAACAGAATTTTGATTTTGCTTAACAGGGCAGTAACTTGATTGATACAGAAATGGGATACAATAATTCCGGACAAATCAAAGAGGAGGGAATCAGAAAATGTACATTGGCAAAAAAACGATCAGAACAGCAGCAGTGTCCCTTTTTGCACTGACAGTCGCGGCCTTCAGCGCCGTCCCGGCGGGAATCGGGGCCTCGGCCGCAACGACAGGGACCCCTTATAACGTTACCGCAGGGGTCGGCACCAACGAATCGGAAGTGCGTTTTACCTGGATGAGCCAGGGTTCTACCGCGGGAGTGCTGGAAATCGCTAAGACCGGCGACGTGAAAAACGGCAGCTTCCCGGCAGGTTCCGACAAGAAAGCTTCCACCGCGAAGGTGTCGGCTACCGAGGGTGTGCTCGATGCTCCCAACAACAGCGATCATTCCATCAGCGACCTGAAGGATGCGAACGGCAATGCCCTGCAGGACGAATATTCCAGCAAAGTAACCGTCGGCGGCCTTTCCGCCAACACTTCCTACACCTACCGCGTCGGCGACGGCACGACCTGGAGCAAGACCTACACCTTCCAGACCGAGGACCCGAAGAATGGATTCTCTTTTGCGGCGTTCGGCGATCCCCAGATCGGCGCAAGCGGAAATCCCGACAAGGATAAAATCGGCTGGGCCAACACGCTCAGCAAGGTCTATGCCAGAGACCCGAAATTGAATTTCCTTTTCACCATGGGCGATCAGGTGAACGACTACGATCACCTTTCTTCCCAGCAGAAGGAATACGACAATTTCTTCAATCCGGATTTTACAAAGGATTACCTGCAGGATCATCTCCTTGCGGCATTTTCCGGAAACCATGATTTCCAGATGGGCAAATACTACAGCTTCCATTACAATCAGCCGAACCTCTCCACGCTCGGCCAGACCACGACCAACGGCGTAGCGGACAGCAACGGCGACTACTGGTTCCGGTACGGCAACTCCCTGTTTATGCAGCTTGAGGGCAACAACTTCTACGATACCGCCGCACACGATTCCTTCCTGCAGCAGGCGATCAGCGCCAACCCGACCGCAAAATGGAAGGTCGTTTCTTTCCATCAGGCTCCTTACAGCGAAGCAAACCACGACGGAGCTACCACGTCTGACGACGACGTCATGTTTATGCGCAAGAACTGGACCAAGCTGATGGACAAATACGGTGTTGACATTGTGCTCAACGGCCACGATCATTACTATACCCGTTCCTATCAGATGTACGGCGGGTCCCCGGTCAGCACGGCGAAGACCGATAAGGTGACGAATCCGAAGGGCACCGTATACTTTACGCTTGATTCCGGCAGCGGCAGCAAATATTACAAGTACAATACGACTGCCGATCACTCCTTCAGTGCCTTCGGCTGGCAGAACAACACGCCGACCTATACCTATGCGAAGGTCACGGACAAAGCGTTCACCCTGACCACCTACGCGACCAATTCCGATAAGCCGATCGATACCTACACCATTACAAAGACGACCGGAGCCTCAGGCACCGGAACCGTCAAGAAGAGCACCATGGGTGTTGCGAAAGCAGTGGCTCCTTCGGCACAGAACACCGCAGCCGTCTCCGATCCTCTTACAGACGGCGCGTCCGGCACCTGGTTTTTCCTGGCGGCCGTCGCGGCGGCGCTCATCATCACGGTGATCTGCATCGCAGCTCAGAAGAAAAAAGCAAACGGCTGACCTGGGCGGGAAACCGCCGGTTCCGTTATCAGCACAGAAATTTTAGAAAAAAGACAACCTCATCTCACGCTCCGTGCGATGGGGTTGTCTTCCTTTCCATTATGAAAAGCGGGGAAAAAACGTGAGCAAAAAGTTCCTTCAAAGCGCGGGAAAAGCGGGGGCGCTGGTGCTGCTTCTGGTCGCCTACGCGGTTCTGGCTTACCTCGCCAGCCGGCACACGGCGTATTACAATCCCTACAGCCTGGCGGGAAACGATAAAATTGCCTTTGAAAAAGCGAAGGTGACCTCGGTTGATTCCGCGGACGTCCATAATGACCAAAAGCACCCCGAGCTTCTGGTCGGCTCGCAGGAAATTGCCGTGACCCTTCTGACGGGCGAATTCCGCGGAAAAAGCTATTCCATAACCAACAACCTCAACTACGATACAAATTATCTGCTGAAAGCGGGGCAGACGGTGATCGTATCCGTAAGCTCGGCCGACAGCGGAAAAACCGTCAATGTCAACGTCAACTCGCCCGACCGGACGCCATGGCTGTACCTTATGGCGGGGCTTTTTGCCGCGCTGCTGTGTCTGGTGGGCGGAAAACGCGGCTTTAAATCGGTTGCCGCCATCGGGTTCATGATGACGAACGTTCTGTTCGTTTTTGTTCCGCTGCTGTACCTCGGCGTTGAGCCGACGGCTTCCGCACTGATTTTTGCGGCCGTTACCAGCTGCATCACCCTGCTGCTGGTTGGCGGATGGGAGTGGAAAACCCTGATTGCGGTGCTCGGCACCGTCGGAGGGGTCATCGCCTCCGCGGGAGTCGGACTTTTCTTCAGTACGCTAACGGGAACCTCCGGCTACACGTTTTCCGATACGGATTCACTTCTGGCCATTTCGTCGCACAGCGGCCTGAAGGTGGGAAGTCTGTTCTTTGCCGCCGTGCTGATCTCCTCCCTTGGGGCGGTGATGGACGTTGCCATTTCTGTCGCCTCCTCCGTCAACGAAGTTTTCCACAGCCGTACGGACGCCGGTGGAAAAACTCTGTTTGCTTCGGGCATGAACGTAGGGAGGGACATGATGGGAACCATGGCGAATACGCTGATTCTCGCGTTCGCGGGTTCCTCGCTCGTCATCCTGATCCAGATTTACACGTACAACATGCCGTACTATCAGGTGATGAATTCCAACTCGATTGCGGCGGAAATGATTCAGGCTTTGGCCGGGAGCACCGCCGTGATCCTGACCGTTCCGCTGGTGTCCCTGCTTTCGGCGAGGTTTCTGCCGCTTTTCGGCAGGCGGAAGGAACCGGCCGCCGCACAGGCGGAACTCACAGCCCGTTCACAATGAACTGCGGTCTGCCGCCGTTCACCGCGCGCTCCACGTTGCCCCAGTTGAACGCGTGGCCGCGGCAGAAATAGCTGGTGGTGATCCCGCCGATGTGCGGCGAAAAGATGATGCGCTCCGCATACGGAGCCGGAAGCTTCAGCAGGAGGTTGTCCTCTGTCACCGGCTCCGGAGCGACCGTGTCAAGACCCGCACCGCGGAGCTTTTCCGTGACGATTGCGTCATACAGGGCCTGATTGTCCACAATATCTCCCCGGGCGGTATTGATAAGATACGCGCCCGCTTTCATTTTTGAGAAAAATTCCGCGTTAGCCATGCCAGCCGTTTCCAGTGTCACCGGGCAGTGGAGGCTGACGATATCGCAGGTGCGGAGCAGTTCGTCCTGCTCCAGATAGGAGACACGATATTCGTCCTCCAGTTCCCGCGGTTTGGGGGCCTTCGTGTAATAGAAAAGCTCGCATCCGAACGGGAGCAGCCGTTTTGCCGTCGCCTTCGCGATGTCGCCGAAACCGATCAGGCCGATTCTGCAGTCGCCCAGCTCGGCGATACCCTCCACCATCAGGCGCTCCTTCATTTCAATCTGACGCCCTTCCCGCACGACACGGTCTCCGGTGACCGTGCTGCGGAGCAGCGCCAGCATAAGCAGAACGGCCTGCTCCGCGACGGCGCCCGCGTTCGCCCCCTTGCAGTTGCAGACGTACACGCCTCTCCGCCGTGCTTCCGCGCAGTCGACCCCATTAAAGCCGACGCCTTCCGACTGGATGATTTTAAGGTCCGGCAGCTGTTCGATTATTTTGCCGGGCAGGTTCGCCATGGGGTCGGTCAGAATGGCGGAGGCATCCTTTGCTTTCCCCAAGACCTCCTCCGGAGAATAGTCCCGCGGCACATAGACAATTTCAAGATTTTTTACAAATTCCGTATCCGGCATGAATTTCCGATAGCGGTCCTTGTTTCCGATCACCAATACTTTCATGCGTTTTCCCCACTTCCCGAAATTTACAGAAACCGAGCCGGCAAAGACCGGTTTCGCTTCGATTTCTTTTATTATACTATAATCCTTTTTCCATTAAAATTAAATTTTCAAATCCGATCATGTGCGCCCTGTAAAAGTGAGATAAAGCAGCACCGCGTTCAGCGCGATGATGACGGCGGCAATCAGGATCCCGAGAGCCTGAACCCAGGACCGGTTCGCGAATTCGCCCATGTATTTTCTTTTTCCGGCGATAAAAAGCATCTGCAGAATCGGCATTGGCAGAATAAAGCTGAGAGCGACCTGACTCAGCACCAGGGCGTTCATCGGGTCGACACCGATCGCAATAATCACAAGGGCGGGGAGCATGGTAACCAGCCTGCGCAAATTGATCGGAATGCTGATGTTCACAAACCCCTTCATGATGGTCTGGCCCGCCATGGTGCCGACCGCCGAGGAGGAAAGCCCGGAGGCAAGCAGCGCGATGCCGAACGCTCCGCTGGAGAGCGCCCCTAAAAGCGGTTCCAGAGACCGGTGCGCCTCCTGCATGGTTTCAACCGCTATCCCGTTTTTGTAAAAGACGGCGGCAGAAACGACCACCATGGCCGCGTTGACGCAGAATGCGATGTTCATGGCGACCGCGATGTCGATTTTCTCCATTTTCAGATGATGCCGTTTGCTTTCGTAGGAGCAGCCCGTGCACCGGGACTGGACCAGCTGGGAATGCAGGTAAATCACGTGGGGCATTACGGTCGCGCCCAGCATCCCTACGGCGATGACGACGGCGCCTCCCGCCGGGAGGGAAGGGACCGCCGTGTGAATCCCCACCTGAGCCCAGTCGGGCCCGGCAAGAACAAGTTCCAGCAGATACGAGGCGCTGATCACCGCCACCAGAACGGTAATGACAACTTCGACGATCTTCTGCCCGTATTTCTCCAGGTAACAGAGAAAAAAGGTAAGCACCCCGGTCAGAAGCCCTGCGGAGAGCATGGGAATGTGAAGCAGCAGGTTGAAACCGAGCGTGCCGCCGAGAAATTCGGCGAGATCGGTCGCCATGGCACCGATTTCGGCGATAATCCAGAAAATCCAGTTGGTTCGCTTTGAAAAGGCTTTCGCGCACAATTCGGGCAGATTTTTCCCTGTAGCAATCCCGAGCTTCGCGGACATCGTCTGAAGGAAAATCGCCATCAAGTTGCTCCAAAGAATCACCCAGATCAGGGAGTAGCCGAATTTTGAGCCGCCGCTGATATTGGTTGCAAAATTGCCAGGGTCGATATACGCGACACTGACGACAAAGGCCGGACCCAGGTATCGTAAAATCTGAAAATTCCTGCTTGGACTTTTCAGAAGCTGAGGATGATAAACCGCCGTCTCAGCGGCGGGAAACGATTCGGTGAGATTGCCTGCAGCCTGCATCGGAAAGGATTCCCTTCTACATGTTGTATTATTTGAGAACAGGTTTTAGCCTCGGCTAACAATTTTCGTATGATACAAACTATGAAGGGCCCGCCAAATGTGTTCCGGGGAAGAATCCTTTGCCGGCAGAATACACGGAAAAAGCCCGCCCGAAGCCCACAGGGGATTCGAACGGGCTTTCCGCTTTTATTACAAATTATTCGTAGTTCAAAGCGTCAATCGGCTTCAGGCGGGAAGCCTTTGCGGCCGGGTAAAACCCGAACAGAATCCCGACGGCGGCTGAAAACCCGAACGCCATTGCCACGACGGAAGCGGAAACCAAAACCTGCTGGCTGGAAAACAGCGGGATGAGAAAGCTGGCGAGGAATCCTATGCCGACCCCCGTCAGCCCGCCGACACAGCTGATAAAGACCGATTCAATCAGGAACTGGGAGAGAATATCCTTGCGTTTTGCCCCGATCGCCTTGCGGATTCCGATTTCCCGCGTGCGCTCGATGACCGAAACCAGCATAATGTTCATGATGCCGATGCCGCCCACCAACAGAGAAATCGCTGCGATTCCGGCCAGCATCATGGTCAGGCTGCCGACGGTGGAACTGCTGGTCTGCAGCAGTTCGCTCTGGCTGAGCACCCGGTACTGCGAAGAATCCTGATTGTATTTCTGAAGCAGAAACGCATTCAGTTCGGTTGTCGCGCCGTCAATCTGGTCGGAGGATTTCGCCTCAATGTAATAGGTTTTTACCTGTGTGCTTTTCAAAAAGCGCTCGGCGGTGGAAAGAGGAACGATTACCCGGTTATCGCTGGAACCGGCCGAGGAAGTTCCCTTGCTTTCCAAAATGCCGACGATCTCAAAATCCGTTCCGTTCAGGAGCAGGCTTTTCCCGATCAGCGTGTCGTACTGGGAGGCGCTCAGGCTCGGGTAAAGGTTCTGCAGCACCTCAATGCCGACGACCGCAACCTTATACCGGTTGTCGTTGTCGTCCTGCGTGATGAACCGTCCGAGGGCCGCGTGGGTGTCGCGGACAGTTTCATAGCCGGGAAGCGTGCCTTCGACCGATGTGGAGTAGCTCTCCGTTGCGGCCTTGGCCGTGGCGGTCCCCGTAAGGTCTGGCACGGCGTCCGCGACGGAAGAAATCGACTTGACCGTTTTGAGGTCGCTGTCCGTCAGCGGCTTCGCACTGCTGCCCGTCAGGGAAACCGTCAGAAGATTGGTACCCATCCCCTCGATCGCGCTGGTGACTGCCTGCTTGGAGCCGTTGCCGATCCCGATCAGTGTAATTACTGAGGAAATACCGATCACGATTCCGAGGATGGTGAGGAAAGATCTCATTTTGTTTGTGCGCAGTGACTTTACAGCCATCTTTACCGCCTGGGTAAGCTTCATCCCGCTCTTCCTTTCTCATCCGAAAGAATCTGCCCGTCCCCGATACGGATGACCCGATCCGCCTGAGACGCTACATTCGGGTCGTGCGTAATCAGAATGATGGTTCGCCCCTCCCGGTTCAGGCTGCGCAGAATTTTCAGAACCTCCGTTCCGGTGCGGCTGTCCAGGTTCCCGGTCGGTTCGTCGGCAAGAATAACGGGAGGGTCGGTGACGATCGCCCGCGCGATGGCCACCCGCTGCTGCTGCCCGCCGGAAAGCTCCAGCGGGGTGTGTTCCATGCGGTTCTGAAGCTCCACCATGGAGAGTGCCTGCTTTGCCCGCGCCGTGCGCTCCCTGCTGCCGATCCCCTGATAGACGAGGGGCAGCTCCACGTTTTCCAGGGCGCTCAGCTTACCGAGCAGATTGAATTTCTGAAAAACGAAGCCGATGGTGCGGTTGCGGATCTCGGAGAGGCCGTTGTCGTCGTACTCGCCGATTTCCAGATCGTTCAGCTTGTAGGTGCCGGAAGTGGCGGTGTCCAGACATCCGATGATGTTCATCAGAGTGGATTTTCCTGAGCCGGAGGGTCCGATGATTGCGACGAATTCGTGTTCTTCGACCGTAAGGGAAACATCGTCGAGCGCCTGCACCTGGTTTTCACCGATCGTGTATGTCTTGCAGAGATGGGATATTTCAATCAGCGGCATGTTCTGTCATCCCCTTTCTCCGTCAGCCTGCGGCGTTTCCGGTGCTTCGGCCTGCGGCGGAGGCTGTGGAGGTCCCAGATTTATTTCCTGTGTTTCCGCCCGCCACCGTGTTGCCCGTCCCGCCGCTTCTCCGGCTGTATCCGCCGCCCGTGCCGCCGAAGTTACCGCTCATGCCGCCGAAACCGCCGTAGGCATTGTTCGAGGTGCTCTGGTTGCTCAGACTCTTCACCGCGTCTGCGTTGACCGTTACGAGGATTGCCAGTTCGTCCCCGGCGCTGACGCCGCTCACGATTTCATCCTGATCCGTCGTAGCAAGGCCGATGGTGACTTCCTTGCCGTACTGGCGCACCAGAGAAGCGGTGTTTTCGTTATTGAGCGTAATGCTTTTGCCGTTCGAATCGAACAGGCTTGCGGCAGGAATTACATAGCCCTTCGTTCCGCTCTTCATCAGAACGGCGCCGGCGGAAACGACGACGGTGTTTTCTTTGCTCTCCGTGATAATCTCGACGTTGGTTGTCATGCCGACCTTGACGTCGGTCGGGTCTGTGATGGTCACCGTTACGTTATAGGTGGCGACTCCGTTGGAGGAGGTGCCGATGGGGTCAACCTGCGTCACGGTGCCGGAAAACGTCTTGTCGGTGATCGCACTCAGGCTGACGGTTGCCTTCTGCCCGACCTTGACCTTCGAAATGTCTAGTTCATCCACCGAGACCACTGTCTGCATGGTGGTGGGGTCGATGATGACCGCAACAGTTCCGCCGTTAGCGACGCTGTCGCCGTTCTTGACGTCAAGCTCCGCCACAATGCCGCTGATCGGGCTGGTAATGGTGTCCTTCGCGGCGTTGGTTTTTGCGTCGTTTAAATCGTTCTGTGCGCTCGTCACTGCGTTTTGCTTGGACGAAATTTGCTGCTGAACCGAACTGCTGCTCAATGTGAACAGTGTCTGTCCCTTGTCGACCAACACGTTCTCCGAAACGTAAACCTGAGCGATGCTCCCGTTGCCGGAGTTCGAGATGGATACCGATTTTGTGAGCTGAATCTTTCCGGTTCCGATTACGGTGCCGTTTAGTTTGACGGTGGCCGCGTCGCCTACCGTCGGAACATCGGAGGCAATCGTTGCGACGGTCGAGCCGGAAGAGCCGCCGCTCTGGCCGCTTTGCCCGCCCTGACTGCTCTGCCCGGCGGATGTCGCCGAGGAGAGTGTGCCGGAGTAGGTTCCGCCGGATACGGTCACCGTCACGGCCTGCCCGCTTTTCACGGTCTGGGAAGGAGTGAACGAAACCGTCATGGAGCGTGAGAGGGAGAGAACGGCGAGGTCGCCGAGGGGCTTGATGGTGGAGAGGTCGTCTCCAGAGGACGCGACAATCGATTTTACCCGACCGGCGGCAGGCGCTTTGATGGAAAGGCTTTCAAGCTGCTGTTTTGCCTGTGCGAGATCGTTCTGCGCGCTTGCCAGCTGGTTTTGCTTTTGTGTCACCGTCTGCGCCGAAGCGGTGCTGTTAATGTGGGCGATCGTCTGTCCTGCTTTTACCGTGTCGCCCTGCTTAATCGGCAGGCTGTCCACGGTTCCGGCATTCGCGGCAGTCAGAGAAAGCTGCGAGGAATCAGAGACCGAACCGCTGCCGGAAACCGATGTGCTGATGGTCCCGGTCTGCGCGGACACCTTTCGGAATGTGGTGGTGGATGCTGCGGATTTGGATTTTGCAAAAGCCGCATAGGTCGTCACGGACCCTCCGACGATAAGAACTGCGGTAACGGAAGCGATAATAACCCATTTCTTCGGTCTTTTCCTGCCCATTCGGGTCCCTCCATTTTAACGGTCTTCCAAAGTATCAATTTGCGGAATCTGTCGAACTTGGGGCAAAGTATATCGGAAGAATGTGAATGAAATGTATCCGAAGCATTGACGGTTCGTGAGAAATAGACCGTTTGCAGAACTTACCATTTATTCTTAGAACAAAAATAGAAGGAATATTGGGCAAATTTTCATATTGCAGGATCTCATCCCAAAAAAGATAAATTGATCCAAAAGTACGGAACAAAAAAGCAGCTCTGCCGGTCCCGGTACAGGACTGACAAAGCTGCTCTTATTTCGAAATTGCGGCGTTCAGCAAAAATCCAGAAGTTCCCCGAAGAAATCAATGGCCCGGTAGAAGGTCTTGACGTCCCCGAAGCCGTACCGGGCGAAAAGGAAAGGAATGCCCGCCAAAGCTGCGGCTTCGCAGTCGCCTTGGGTATCCCCGAGGT
>JAEWRF010000094.1 GCA_023460155.1 Bacillota bacterium
GTGGTAAGCGGTGCGGGATAGAAATCGTCGAGTTTGTCTCCGAAATCCTTCTTGAAGTTATCCGAGACGTCGGCAAGCAGCCCCATGGAGATACGGGAGGCAAAGTCCGGATTATCGATCAGAACCAGATCCGGCAGTTTGTTTGAGACCAGTCCGATGGAAAGCTGTTTATCCATCTCGTCTCTCGGAGTAAAGACGGCGTTCACGGTCACTTGGTTCTGGGAAGAGTTGAAAGCGGTAACCAGCGACTTTACCCCTCTCTGGGAATTCACGCCTTCAAAATAGTCCCACAGGGTCAGCGTAACCTTGGAGCCGGCTCCGCCCGCTGCGGAAGAAGCACCCGTATTTGCCGGTGCGGCACCGTTTGCGCCGCCTGAGCACCCTGCCAAAGAGGATACTGCCATAACCATGGCCAACAAAGAAGCAATTGCCTTTTTACTTTTCATTTTCTCTCCTCCTATAAAATGGTTCGTATGTCGCTTGACAAGGAAAAGTATAACGGCTTCGATCTTTTTAAACAATATAACGATCCTGCGAAAAGTGTGTAATGTTGCTATAACTTTTTAATAATACACCAAAATATTATTACTATCAAACAACCAAATCGTTTCTTATGGAGTTTCTCTTCGGATCGGCCGAAAAAAAGGGCGCCTTCCCTGTGAAAGCGCCCTTTTCTCAGATTTCGCCCTCCGGCCCCTTTCCTTCCCGCAAAAAGCGGAAACATACGGCAAAACGGGGAGAGTTCTGCAGAAAGGGTTCAGAGGATACTACCATTCCTATCAATCAGCCGCCTTTTTGCAAGGCCGCAGCGTGTGATCTTTTTTAGGCTTTTTCCCATCGGATCCATGTCAGCATCTCGCCTTTTCCCCGGTTTCCCCAGGCAAAGTAGGGAATTGCACGGATACCGATTTCGGTTTTGCTGTCTTCAAACGGCTGGTACAGACGTTTTCCCCAGCCGCTTTCATCAATCCGCTTTCCTTTGCCCTCAATTACCGTTATCCCGCCCAGAATCTGTTGACGAGAGACCGTTAATGCGGAATTCCGGTTGAGAGAAATTCCGGAAAGGTTTGCTCCGTTATCCGCTTCTTCCAAACAGTAGACAACTGGACCTCTCTGAATGGCCACCTTCCCCGCGTCCGCCCTGACCTTCGGATTCGCCGCAATCAGCTGTACCGGCATATCGAGGTCAAGGAGAATTTCGTCTCCATCCTTCCAGAGTCGGTTCAGTACCGCATAGCCATCCCTGAGAAGGGGCTTCCCTTCGATTTCCTGCCCGTTTACCTTGATCCGGGCGGAGTGACACCAGCCGGGCAGGCGGAGCGCAACGGCAAATTCCGCTGAACTTTCCAGAGAAAGCCGCATTTGAATTCTGCCGTCCCACGGATAATCCGACCGCTGTGTAAAGGTGCCTTTAGCCTGTTCCAGAGAGAAGGATACGGAACTTCCGATATAGAGGTTGACATACAGAGTACGCTCACCGGTGCGGTAAATATAGGAGCTCAGTGATTCCACCAGGCGCACCAGGTTCGGGGGGCAGCAAGCACAGCCGAACCATGGCTGCCGAACCGGTTTGACGTGGGCCTTTGCCGGGTCGTTTTCACAGGCTTCGGGCCATACCTCCAGAGGGTTTACATAAAAGAAGTGCTTTCCGTCCATGGAAACGGACGCCGGCAGAAGATTATACAGCACACGTTCCATCACGTCGGCATATCTGGCGTTGGGATCCACCCTCAGCATGCGGTCCGCGAAAAAGACAAGGCCGATGGAGGCGCAGGTCTCCGCATAGACCGTATCATTCGGCAGGTTATAGTCGAATGTAAAGGCTTCTCCGATGCCGGTGGAGCCGATTCCGCCGGTGATATAAAGCTGGGTTTCCTCGATGTCGTCCCATAGGCTCCGGCAGGCATTCCAAAGAGCTTCGTCGCCCGTTTCCGCAGCGACGTCGGCCATGGCGGAATACAGATAAACGGCCCGCACTGCGTGTCCTACGGCCTTTTTCTGCTCGGTGACCGGCTGGTGTGTCTGATTGTATGTTCTGTGATCCCCCGGCGGTGTAGTATCCGACGGGTTCTCGAAGCAGGTCCTTCCCCGCCGTTCCCATTCCTCATCGAAATAATAGGGGGATCGGCCGCGCTGTTCCAGGAAATACCGGCTCAGGTTCAAGTATTTCCGATCGCGTGTTGCACGGTAGAGCCGGACAAGCGCCAGCTCAATTTCAGGGTGTCCCGGATACCCTTTTCGCTTCTGGGGTTCCGGCCCGAACACCGTATCAATATAATCGGCAAATTTGCGGGCGATCTCAAGAAAATCCGTCTTCTGCGTTGCCTCATAGTAGGCGACCGCCGCTTCGATCATATGACCCGCGCAGTAAAGTTCGTGGCATTCATGAAGATTGGTCCACCGTTTTTCCGGTTCTTTCACGGTAAAATATGTATTCAGATATCCGTCCGGGCGCTGAGCTTTCCCAATCAGTTCAATCGTGCGGTCCGCCGTCTCTTCCAGTTCCCTGTTCGGGCAGTTCTCAAGGCTGTAGCTGACACCTTCCAGCCATTTGTAGACGTCGCTGTCCTGAAAAACGAATCCGTAAAATTCACCCTTCTCCAGTCCCGCGGCGATTCGGAAATTCCGTATTGCGTGACTCGCTTCCGCCGAACTTTCTTCATCATTCAGGGTGCTCCACTGATACGGGATTGCTGTTTCCCGAATCAGCTTTTCATGTTTTAACCAAAACGCGTCCCGCAGGACGACCTTACCCTGATCTACCTTCCATGACTTCTGCATTTTTTCCATAAAAAAGTGTGACTGCAGAGCAATGCCCTGCAAAATCATTTCCTCCTGCCGAAAATATGGGGCTCCGTTCTCCTCTCCGGCAAAAAGCCGAGAGGCTTTAAAAACGGAGTGTTTTGCCGTAATGCCTTAAGTTACAAATAATATACGTCATCTGTTCCAGCAAAACAATATAGTAATTATGATAAAAGTTGATAATCTTGTTCCTATTTCACAAAGGGCTGCGGAGGGAGGCCGGCAGAAGGTGCTCCCTCTGTGTTTCTGGTGAACCATCGGGGATTTTCCGGCGGTTGCACTGCCGCCCGCTTGCGGCAAAGCCGCCGCGCGGCTCCTCGCTAAAAACACGTCACAAGCGTGTTTTCTTCACGCTCAGACCCTTTCGGGTTCGGGCATACAATGCCTATCACGCCTTCGGCGACCATGACTTCGATTCCAGCTCTCTAATATTGTTCACTCACGTGGGGTCCACTTTGACTCGGCAGATGTAAAAAAGAGGGAACACTCAAAATGAGTGCTCCCTCTGTGTTTCTGGTGAACCATCGGGGATTCGAACCCCGGACACCTTGATTAAAAGTCAAGATAAAATCCAGCTACTAAGCCATTTTCCAGAGCCATTACGACATTTTTACGACAAAAATACAGATAATGCTTAGGCGTTAACGCATTGTTGCCCGGCATTTTCGTAGCTACCGCTTTGCATTAAAGCACTGATTTCAGCCCTGTCCGGCATCGCCGGAATAGCGCCCTTTTTCGTCGTGGTCAGGCTGCCCGCCGCATTGGCGAAGCCGATCCGTTCACGCCATTCGTCTTTCTCCATCTGGAGAAGCTCCCGCAAAGATTTGTTCCGGATGCAGTTATGAAGGGCGCCTAAAAAAGCGTCTCCTGCTCCGGTGGTGTCTTTTTCCGACACGTGATAAGTGGGCAGGGAAAAGCTGTGTTCCGCGGTGTAAAAGAAGCTTCCTTTTTTTCCCATGGTCACTAAAATAATGGACGGGCCCATTGCTGCCAGCCTTTGGGCACCGGTACGGCAGTCGGTTTCCCCGGTTAAAAGGGTAAGTTCTTCGTCGCTCACCTTAATAACATCCGCCACTGCCGCCGCCGAAGAAAGAACGGCTTTGGCCTCGGTGGAGTCCTTCCAGAGAGCCGGACGGTAATTGGGGTCGTAACTGATAATGGCCCCACTTTCTTTCGCCATCTGAGCCGCCTTGAGCGTTGTGGTACGGCAGGGGTCATCCGTAAGGCTAACGCCGCCGAAATGGAAGATATGGCAGCTCATCAGCAAAGAAGCGTTCACATCGCCGGAGGTCAGCATTACGTCGGCTCCAGGTTTTCGGTAAAAGCTGAAGCTGCGGTTTCCCTCGTGATCCAACTGAACAAAGGCCAAAGTGGTCCGGTACTCGTCGCTCATGCACAGATTCTGGGTATCGATTCCGGCCTGATCCATCGTATCCTTTAAAAAGGCGCCAAAAGAGTCATGCCCTACCATACCTATAAAGGCCGTTTTCCCGCCCAGCTTCGCATTCATTGCCAGAACATTGGCGGGTGCGCCTCCCGGGTTACAGGAAAATAAGTCCATCCCCATTTCATTTTTTCCGGCGGGCGTACAATCAATCAGACTTTCGCCCAATGCTACCACATCAAACATGTTTACCACCCTTATAACTTTTGACTGAATTCGATTTTTTCTCCGTTCGGGCCGAGAATGGTGAAGAATTTCACCCCATTCGTCCAAAACGGCAGGAACTTAATTTCTGTATCTAATAAAAGAAAGCCCCCCGCCTTAACGTTTTCAAACACTTTTTCAATATCGGTTACATCGAGAGCGATGTGATCGATCGCACCGGGCTTTCCCGTTGGATTTCCGCCCTGCCACGTCTCAATGCAGAGGTTTTTCAGCGTTAAAAAGCAAACCTCTTCTCCAGCTGCTTTGTTTACCGTACGGAGCGCCGGCTCAAAGCCGAGACTCGTATAAAACCGGATTGTTTCGCTGATGTCGACTGTCGGAATTCCGACATGCTGAAGACTTGTCACATAATCCGAAATACCCATTTTATTTTATTCCTCATCCGGATCAACATCAATCAGAACTTTCATGGTTGTTTCCCGGTTTGCATCAATATACTGATAGGCAGCCAGATAGTCGCCGAATGCGAAATGTTTGCTCATCAGGGGCTTCAGCTGAATTTTTCCTTCTCCCACATAGTGGATGGCATCCACGTAATCTTCGTGGCGGTACATCATGGTGGTATCCAGATCCAGCTCGTGATCGTTCAGAACGGCAAGGTCCACATTGGCCATGCCGGCGTAAACCGCCACCAGAACGATTTTGCTGCCTTTTCGGGCGTACTTGATTGCCTGACCCATAGTAATGTCGTTTCCGGCGCAGTCGTAAATGACGTCAGCTTTATCCGGGCCGAAGCATTCCACCATCGCTTCGCCGAAATCTTTTGTTTTGGTGTTAACCGCAAAGTCGACTCCGCAGGTTTTGGCAAGCTCCAGCCGGTAATCGGAAACGTCCGTAATCATCACCTGCGCTGCTCCCATTGCCTTGCAGGTTTGAGCAAGCAGAATACCGATCGGTCCGCAGCCCAGAACGGCGACTTTGGAGCCCTTCAGTTTGCTGAAACGCTTGGCGGCATGAACGGTTACGGCAAGCGGCTCAATCATTGCGCCTTCGTTATAAGTCATGGTTTCGGGCAGAGCGGTCACCTTCGACGCATCCACCGCAAAAAATTCGCTGGCTGTGCCGGTCGTCTGGAAGCCCATGACCTTCAGCTCTTCGCACAGATTGTATTTTCCGTGGGTGCAGGGGTAGCATTTCCCGCAGAATACCTGTGGCTCAATCGTCACTTTTTGGCCGACGGAAAGCCCCTCGACATTTTCGCCGAGCGATACGATCTGTCCGCTGACTTCGTGGCCCTGTGTAACCGGGTATTTCGTAAACGGATGTTTCCCGTGATAGACGTGGATGTCGCTTCCGCAAACGCCGATCTTCTTTATTTTAACCAGCACCTGACCGTTTTTTGCCTCCGGAATTTCCACATTACGGAATTCGATGACTCCGGGAGCCGTCATGACCTGCTGAATCATTGTTTTGCTCATTTATGAACTCCTCTTTTCACAATACTTTTTCAGAAAGGCGCGGCCTGTCGCCGGTCCCTTTATTCTTTCAGGAGAGGGATATCAATCCAACTGGAGTAATCCGCGCCAAAATAAACGGTTTGATGGGCGATTCTGCTTTTTTCCTGACGCGACCAGCACCCGGCATAGTTCGAATGAACGGAATACTGGGGAAAATCGGAGGAAGTGATGTCGACGCGGATGCGGGAGCCTTTTTTCACCCGATAGGCTACGTCCCAGCTGTCGATTGCGATAGCAACCACTTCGCCAGGTGTGTAGGAGACCCGGGAGCTGCTATGGTTCCGGTAGCCCAGCGTTGTGATTCCGGTTCGGATGTTATAGGATTTTCCCTCCGGCGTCGTTTCCATGATTTTAAATACGAACGCGGTGTCATCCACGTTGGTGGACACCGAAAGGTGCATTTGAATGGGTCCGACAA
>JAEWRF010000095.1 GCA_023460155.1 Bacillota bacterium
CCCGCCGCGCCCGCCCAGGCCCCCGCATCCTCCCTTCCCTCCGGGGCCTCCTCCGTACCCGCCGTATCCGCCTCCGTATCCTCCGTATCCTCCAAGCCCGCCCTATTCGCCGCCCCGCGGCAGATAGCATAGTTTTCCCGCTGTCTGAAGCGAAAAAATCGGTCGGGGCTTGACAACTGAGCTCAGTTGCGTTATAGTTAGAAGTATCCTAATATGCATGAATCGACTCACAATTTTCTGTAAGTCATTTTACGCAGATGATTTGCAGATTTTGTGAGTTTTTTGTTTTGCAATTGGAAATACTATATTTGGAGGTGCTTTTCATGAATAAAGGTACGGTAAAATGGTTCAACGCTGAAAAGGGCTATGGCTTTATTTCGAACGATGAAGGCGGAGATGATGTTTTCGTACATTTCTCGGCGATCGTTTCCGAAGGGTATAAAACCCTTGAGGAAGGCCAGAAAGTTACGTATGATACCGAAACGGACGCACGCAACGGTAAGCTCAGGGCTTCCAATGTGACCCTCGCCCAGTAAGGCGGAGCCGCTCCCATAAAGGGAGCGGCTTTTTTTGTTTTTCAGCCGATCCCGTTTTTTTGCCGTCCGGCGGGGAATCCTACCGGCGAGGTGAAAAAAATGGCTTATGTGGATCCAAAGATGCAAACCTATTTTGAATCACTTTCCATCGACCTGAAAAACGAAATTCTGAAACAGGATGTTCGGATCTGCTCTCTGCAGGATCTGATCAGCTGCCTGGAGAAAATCGTCGGAGAAAGCTGACCGTTCCCCGCGCGCAAAAGCGGCGCCGCGCCCCTTCGGAGGGGCAGCGGCGCCGCTTCTTTTCTTTATTCCTTCACATCCGCAAGATTCTCTTTTGTGACCATTTTATAAGGAATGTAGACATAGTGCTGCTGCGTGAGCTTCACGGAGGAAGGAACTCCGCCGCCCGTCGCAAAGGAATAGGAGAGGTTGAAAATAGCTTGTGCCTGCTTTTGAGCGTCGTTGAAGGCCGTGCCGAGCATTGTTCCGTTTTTGATTGCTTCCATCCCGGGCTGCGTGGCATCCACCCCGACCACGACCGGCGGGTGCGCTTTCAGAGGACTTTCCTTGATTGCGTCGATCGCACCCAGTGCCATATCGTCGTTGTTGGAAAGCACGACCTCAATCCGGCTCCCATATTTTGCGATCCACTGCGTCATTTTGGCGGTGCCCTGTGCGCGCTGCCAGTTGGCCGTGTCGTTCGCAAGCTTTTCCACGCGCAGGCCCGCGTCGACCAGCGCCTTGACGGAATACTCCGTGCGCAGGAGAGCATCCTGATGTCCCTGCTCCCCTTCCAGCATGACGTACTGGATCACTCCGTCCCCGTTTTTATCGATCGAACGGGGATCCGCCCGGTAGGCGTTCGCGATAATCTGCCCCTGGATGGAGCCGGAGGCCGCCGCGTCCGCGCCGACATAGTAGGCCTTTTCCCACATCCGAATATCCTCGTCCACCGGCTCACGGTTGAAGAAAACGACCGGCACATCCGCCTTTTTCGCCTTATCCACAGTGACGGCCGCAGCCGTGCGGTCCACCATATTGACGCAGATTACCTTGTAATCCCGGGATAGAAAACCATCCACCTGATCGTTCTGAATGGTCTGACTGGACTGGCTCTCCATGATGTTCAGGTTGATCTTGTTGCCGGTTTCGTTTTCCTTCTTTTTGGCGCATTCCTCAAGATAGGTGCAAAGGGAACTGATAAAGGTATCGTCCTTCCGGTAAACCACAACCCCGATGGAAATGGTTTTAACCGTATTCTCCTTTTCCGTACGGCCGCAGGAGCTGACAAAGCTCAAAAGTGCAAACGCGGTCAGCAGCAGTGCGAAGAAACGGATCCGACGATTCATAAGGCACGCCCACCTTTCCTCATCTTACAAACGGAAACAGCATGCGCTCGCTCTCCGACTCATACATGTTCGTACTGTTTACAATAATAAAGTTTACGTTGGTGTTCCCGTCCGTCTTTTTATTGATACTGTCAACGGCTGTTTTAATGCTGAGGTATCCGATATTGAATTCATTATCCACCGCAATGGCGCTGATAATTTTCTGTTCGAGAAGGGAAACGACCGTATTTGTTCTGCCGACACCGTAGATGCGGGCGGAACCCGCGCCCGATTTCATCAGATCCTTTTTTGCCTTTGCCGCAGCTTCCAGCGTCGCGCCGTCCAGAGCGATGAAAATGCCGTTCCGGTGCTGGGTGACCGCCGCCCGCGCCGCGCTGTAGGCTTCCGGAGCGGAGTCGGGAATGTCGCAGTAAAGGACGGAGCTGTTCCAGCCTTTCAGAGCATCCTCCACACCGTGCAGGCTGTCGGCGATATTGCTGGAACCGACGCTGTTGCGAAGAATTATGACCTGCCTTCCGCCCTTCTCATTCCGGACGATTTCCCGCGCGAGCGAATTGCCCATCTTATAATTATCGCATGATACAGACTGGAGCTTCGGCATCCCGGTAACGGTGGACTGCATGGCGACAACCGGAATTTTCCCGGAGGCCTGCTCCACCGGTTCCTTCAAAGCCGTGGAATTGATCGGAGCGATCACCACCGCGTCCGCGCCGTTATTAACCTCGCGGGACAGCAGTGTCACCTGCTCCTTTACGTTGTTTCTGGTAGTCAGGGTGATAAAGCTGACATTTACATTCAGATCCTGCGCCGCCTGATCGATGCCGAGCTTGACCGTCGTCCAGTTCTCCGTGCTCTGATCCGGACAGATCACCGAGATTTCATAGGGCTCCTCCGCCTTTTTGGCAATCAGCTGATCCCGGTACAGGTAAAGGCAGAAAACGACCAGAACCACAAAGCACAGCGCAAAGCCGGCAACGACCTTCTTTGTCATTTCCCCGCCCCCTTCTTCCCGGCGTCAGGCTCCACAAGCGGCCGCACCGGCAGATGAATCCGCGCGGTCATTCCCTCGTCCGGCTCGCTGTAAAGGGCCAGACCGTATTTCTCACCGAAGTAAAGCTGAATCCGCTCCTGAATATTTTTGAGCCCGATGCCGGAGCCTTTCCCCCGCACCGTGACGGTCTCTTCCAGCAGAAGCGCGTCCGCCTGTTCCTGGGGCATGCCAAGACCGTTGTCAATAACGTCCACATAGAGGTCTTCCCCGACGATATAGGCTTTTATCTTGATCTCTCCGTCGCTGTCCATCGATTCCAGACCGTGGTAAATGGCGTTCTCCACAAGCGGCTGCACAATCAGTTTAATGGTGGCGCAGCCAAGCGCCTCGGGCTCCGCATCGATTTCAAAATGGAATTTGTTTTTATAGCGAAGATTCTGAATGTTCAGATAATTGCGCACGTGCTCCATTTCGTCCGCGACTGTCACGATATTCTTCCCTTTGCCGAGGCTGATGCGGAACAGCTTGGCCAGTGAGGTAACCATCGTAACAGCACCCTGATAATGCTCGTTCTCGATCATCCAGACGATGGAATCAAGTGTATTATATAGAAAATGCGGGTTGATCTGTGACTGCAGCGCGTCAAGCTCGCTTCGGCGCTTGGATTCCTGCTCCGTCACAACATCATCCATCAGCTTTCGCGTCTGACAGACCATGGAGCGGATCGTCTTGCCGAGGTGCCGCACCTCATAGGAACCCCCAATGGTGATTTTCGATTCGTCAAGGTCGCCGTTCTCGATATTTTTAACCGATTTTTCCAGCTCCTTGATCGGATTCGCGATCCGTGAGGAAATCAGCATGTTGACAAAGATCAGCAGGAAGGAACCGAACAGCGCGATCAGCAGAACAAAAGTCGTATACTGGGAATAGTTTGATACAATCGCCTGCGTCGGAGTCACGGCGATGATTTTCCATCCGGTGTAGCCTACCGTTTTGACGGTCACCAGACGCTCCTCGCCTTCGAAGCTCTCCGTATGCGTCCCATCCTCATAGGATGCGGCAACCATGTTGTTTTCATGGTTCAGGTTCGAATAGATCAGTTCCTGGCGCGGATGGTAAATGATCTCGCCGTTTCCGTCGATGATATATAGATAGCCGGACCGGCCCAGATCCACGTTTTCGCAGATCTGCTCGATTCCGCTGAAGTTCATATCCACCAGCAGCACGCCGTGCGTGATGGTGCCGGACTTCGTAAGCTCCACCGACCGGCTCAGAGACACGACCCAGCTGTACTTGTTATCGGGGTCGGTATAAAGATCCTCCACATGTGGGGTGGAGAAATGCAGGTTTTCGATTCGGGCCGTAGCCGTCCGAAACCAGCCCTGCTCCGTCACGTTTGCCGTATCCTTGAGCTGGCTGACCGGCTCGGCCGTGATCATTTTCCCGTCGTCCGCAAACACCCCCAGACTGACCAGCAGATCCCGGTTTGTCTCGTAAAGAAGGCTCATCTGATCCGTAAGACTGTCGGTTTCCAGATCGGCGTTCTTGATCACGCGGTAATACATGGAATCGGAAATGCGCATCATGTCACGCAGGTATGTATCCAGATTGAGGTTTACCTGGTCGACGATGCGCGTGTTGTTGTCGGCCAGCATCTTTTCGGTCGAATCCACGAAACGCATTGAAAGAGACAGACCGATCAAAGCCATCCCCACGATTATGACGATCGTAAAGGAGATGGAAATCGTAAACTGCAGACTTCTTTTCTGTAAAAAGCGCCTGCTCCGCTCGATTATGTTCCGAAGCTGTTCCCGCATTGCCGCGCCTCCGCGCTCTTAACGATTTCGATACTTGGACGGCGGAACCCCAAACTGTTTTTTAAAAACATAGCTGAAATAATTCGGTTCCGTAAAACCGACCTTCTGGGCAATCACATAGGTTTTGTCCTGCGTGGTATCCAGCAGGCTGACCGCCTTTTGAAGCCGTACGTCCGTCAGGTAAGAAACAAAGCTCATTCCGGTTTCCCGTTTGAAAACGGTGGAAAAATAGGCCGGGCTGACGTGCAGGAATTCGCACATATTTTCGACGGAAATATCCGGGTTCGGATAATTCTCCTGAATATACTGCTGCGCGTTGTGGGCGAGCGATTTGGCGGAATCCACCCGCTCGCGTTTGATATTTGCGCTGATCCGGACGCAGATATCGGTGCACCACCGCTTCATGTCTTCCGGACTGTAGAGCTTTTTGATCGTCGCGTTGAAGTCGAAAGCGCCCCCGAAAATTTCCGACTCGTCCATATCGTAAGCCCGCAGAAGTTTCAGAAGGGACGTGGTCATTTCCAGCAGATAGATCTGATACTGATCCGGCGGCAGCAGTACTTTCTCGAACCGGGAAAAAAGAGCGTCCACACGTTCGCGGATCTCCCGCTCGCCTGCAAGCTTGATTGCGTTGATGATTTCCCGTTCGTCATAGTCGTCGAATTCAATTTTCACCGAGGTGTCCGGCTCGACGTCCGCAATGTAAATCGCACGGTCTCCGCCCATAACTGCGCTGTATTCCAGCGCGCTGAGCGCCTCCCGGTATGACCGGCGCAGAGAATTGAACTCCGGCGTTATTTTTCCGACTCCCGCCATAACCTTGGTGCCCAGCACCCGCTGCGCCGTTTTGCACACCTCGTTCATGCCATTTAAAACAGGCAGGACGCTGCCGTCCGGATTCAGTTCGGCGATCACCGTAACACAGTCCGAATAAATGAAATCCGTGAACGTGCAATACCCCGGCAGAACCTCTTCCACGGTGCATTTCAGGGAAATCGGAATCAGTTCCTCCTCCCCCGCCAGAACCGTTTTCTCCCCCGTGACCGAGCCCTGCCGCAGGAGGGCCACCGCCCAGTTGTGCTCACCTGGGGTTCTCTGAACGAGCGAAGTACGCGCCCGGATACGCTCCGGGGTCAGTCGGCCCTCAATCAGGCCGACCAGAAACTGCTCGCGCATAACGGGAAGGCTCTCCTCGTAATTTCGGCGAAGCATTTCCACATTCCGCTTTTCGCTGAGCTCCTCATCCAGCTGAAGTTTAATCCGCTTCAGCGTCTTTGTCAGCTCGGTCGAATCGATCGGCTTCAGGACATATTCCGCGGCGTTCAGCTTAATGGCCTGCTGGGCGTACTCAAAATCATCGAATCCGGAGAAGAAAAGCAGCTTGACGGAAGGCATGGAGGCCCGCAGTTTTTCCCCTAACTCCAGTCCGCTCATAAAAGGCATCTTAATATCCGTCATCACCACATCCGGGTGCTGGTGCTCCGCCTTTTCCAGCGCTTCCAGGCCGTTCTCCGCCGAACCGACCACGGAAAAGCCGATCTCCTCCCAGTTGATTTTCCGGATGATCCCTTCCCGGATCTCCGTTTCATCATCCACCACCAGAACCCGATAGAACCCCATATTCTTCTCCAATTCATGATTTTTGCAATGCAAGGATGCGGCTGCCGAAAGTCCGGCCGCCGCCCGCTTTTAATTATACCGCGAAACGCGGGAAACAGCAAGGAAACGCGCGGTCTCCTCAGAAAAGGTATTTGCGGCAGGAACCGGTTTCAGCCCATGATATCAATCTATCATGAGCTGAAATCAATGAATATATCCAGTTTGCAAGCTTGTATTTGCGCAAGTGCTTTTCAGCCGGTTATCAGTGCCAGAGGGCCTTCTTATACTTCGAAAGGTCGATGGCAACAGCAAGAGCAATGATGATGCCTTTGATGATCTGCTGCCAGTACGGGCTCACACCAATGAACTGCAGGCCGTACTGAATGACGGTGAAGATCAGAACGCCGACCACAATGCCGCTGACTTTACCGATGCCGCCGGCGAGCGATACACCGCCCACGCAGCAGGCCGCGATGGCGTCGAGCTCATATCCGTTGCCGTAGTTGTTCGTGGCTCCAGCGGTTCTCGCCGCTTCCAGAACGCCGCCGAAACCGTAAAGCAGACCGGCGAAAATGAAGATGCCCATGATGGTTTTGAAAACGTTGACGCCGGAAACCCTTGCGGCTTCCATGTTGCCGCCGATCGCGTAAATGTTCTTGCCGAATACGGTTTTGTTCAGAACAAACCACATCACGACGGTCACAATCAGTGCAATCGGAATCAGAATGGAAATGTTGCCTAAGAACTTATACTGCGAAATTATGGTAAAATCGCCGCGCACACCGCCGATCGGCTGAGAATTGTTCGGCGGGAGGTCGAAATACAGGGATGCTACGCCGTAGATCATGACCTGCGTAGCCAATGTCGCAATAAAGGGGTGCATGTTGTACTTGGCCACCAAAAAGCCGTTCAAAACACCGAACATGCCGCAGACGAGAATCGCGATGATAATCGGAAGAATAACCGGTACCTGAGGCAGACCGGGGTAAAACCGGTTCGCATAGGTCGGAATCTGCAGCATGGAGGTGGAGATAACCGCCGCCAGACCTACCATACGTCCGGCCGACAGGTCGGTACCGGCAATCAGGAGGGTCATGCAGATGCCCAGCGCGATGATCAGTTTAATCGATGACTGAGAAAGAATATCCAGCAGCACGTTGAGCTGCATGAAATTCGGCTCGATGAAAATGACTACCAGGATCAGAACGAACAGTGCGAAAATCAGCGCATATTTCAGGAAGAAGGTTTTTGCGCTTTCTCTGCTGAAAACCACATCCTGCTCCGCTTTGGCACTGTTGAAATACTGGGAAATACCGTAAATCAGGACGGCCGCGCCGATCATAACGAGGAACCACGGCATGTCGTAAACTGCTTTGTTATAAAATGCAAACTTAAAAAGAAACCCGAAAATTGCGAGGACACCACCGGCTATCATAAAGATAGCACCGTAGCTTTTCCGGGTAAGCTTACTTACTTTTTCCACCGCACTCATCTCTCTTTCCGAAGAATTAATTCATATACTGGGTTGCCAGGCGCATGATGGAAACCTGATCCGCTTCGCTGCGGTTCAGAATGCCCGTCAGCTTGCCTTCACACATCACCATGATGCGGTCCGCCATGCCGAGAAGCTCAGGCATCTCCGAAGAAATCATGATGACGGATTTCCCCTGTCGGACCAGATCGAGCATGATCGAGTAGATTTCATATTTTGCGCCGACATCGATTCCGCGGGTAGGCTCATCAAGGATCAGAATATCCGGTTCGGTCAGGAGCCACCGTCCGAACAGAACCTTCTGCTGATTGCCGCCGGAGAGATTCTCCATTTCCGTTTCGAGCGTCGGAGTCTTAACGTTGAGCTCCTTGCTCTTTTCCCGCGCCGCCTTGATCCGCTTCGATCCGTTCAGCACGCCGTTTGAAGCAAACTTTCTTTGGGCGGCAATGACGGTATTGTCCAGCACGGAAAGATGAGCAAACACGCCGGATGCGCGCCGTTCCTCCGTAAGTAGAGCCAATCCGTTCTGCTTTGCGTCCGAAACGCAGTGAATGTCGATCTTCTTGCCGTTCTTATACACTTCACCGGACGCGACATCCCGCAGACCGAAGATCGCTTCGACCAACTCCGTGCGCTGAGCGCCGACCAGACCGCCGATTCCGAGGATCTCGCCCTTATGGAGCTCAAAGCTGATATGCTGGAAAGAGCGGGCAATCGGGGAGCAAAAATCGTTTACTTTCAGAATGACATCGCTCTTCGGCACCGTGTCCTTCGGCGGGAAACGGTTGGTCAGCTCGCGGCCGACCATCTTATTAATGATTTCATCCGTGGTCAGTTCGGAAGCGAACCACGAACCTATATATTTACCGTCGCGCATGATCGTAACTTCGTCGCAGATCTGAAGGATTTCCTCCATCTTGTGCGAAATGTAGATAATCGCGCAGCCCTTTTTCTGGAGTTGTTTTATGATCTTGAACAGATGCTCCGTTTCATTATTCGTCAGGGACGAGGTTGGTTCATCCATAATAATGATCTTTGCATTATAGCTTACCGCCTTGGCAATTTCCACGAGCTGCAAATTGGAAGGCGAGAGGTCGCCAGCCGCTGTCTCCGGGTTAATGTCCAGATCGATTTCCTTAAACAGTTCGCGCGTTTTCCGGATCATTGCCTTCTTGTCGACGGCGATTCCTTTTTTGGGAAATCGGCCGAGCCAGATGTTTTCCATGACGGGCCGGAAACGGATTGGGTGAAGTTCCTGATGAATCATGGAGACCCCAAGGTCAAGTGCCTGCCTGGTGGAGAGGATCTCCTCGTTCTTCCCGTCCAGAATAATTTCGCCGGAATCCTTGATATAAATACCGAACAGGCATTTCATCAAAGTGGATTTGCCGGCTCCGTTTTCTCCGACGAGAGCGTGAACACTTCCAGGCCTGACTTTCAGCGAAACGTCGTCCAGAGCCTGTACTCCGGGGAACGCTTTCGAAATATGGTTCATCTCGAGCAAATATTCGCCCATACGGTCAGTCCTCCTTACTTCATAAAATGGCGGGGAACGGAAAGCGCCTGCCTTCGCGTTCCCCGTTAAGATAACCCGGGTTTGGGTCTTATCGTTTGATTATTTGCTCATATACGTGGTGTAGTTGTCCTGAGTAACCTGAACATAAGGAATCCAGATATACTTGCCGTCCGTGACGTCATAGCCGATGTTGGCCTTGCTGATTTCTTTGCCCTGAGCAGCGGCAGCAGCGATGTTGATGGTTGCTTTGCCCTGGTTCTCAGCATCGTTCAGAACGGTTCCGAGCATGGAGCCTTCCTTCATTGCTTCCAGTGCAGGAGCTGTGGCATCGACGCCGACAACCGGAATATACTTCGTCTTGTCGCCCTTGTTGTAGCCCTTCGCCTTCAGAGCTTCGATTGCGCCGAGCGCCATATCGTCGTTGTTCGCGAGGACTGCTTCGATCTTGTCAACGCCCTGGGATGTGATGAAGTTGTTCATCAGATCGGTTGCCTTTGCTTTATCCCACATTGCAGTGCCCTTCTGCAGGCAGACCGGCTCATAGCCGCCTTCTTTAATTGCCTGAGGAGCATACTGGGAACGGAGAACTGCGTCCTGATGGCCGGGTTCGCCCTGGAGCATAACGTACTGGACCTTGCCGTCGCCGTTCTTGTCAGCGCCCTTGTTCGCTTTGAAGTAGTTGACAATCAGCTGGCCGGAAAGTGTTCCGGACTGAGCAGCCGGCGCGCCGACGTACCATGTCTTGTCATAGCCCTTCAGAATATCCGCAGCCGGTTCACGGTTGAGGAACACGATCGGGAGGCCCTTTGCCTTGGCTTTTTCAACCAGCGGAGCGGCTGCCGTAGCATCCACCGGGTTGATTGCCAGCGCCGTTACACCCTTCGTGATGAAGGTATCAACCTGCTGGTTCTGAGTCGGCTGTGCGTTCTGGGAATCCACGATGTCCAACTTGACGCCGAGGGTGCTCGCCTCTTTCGTCATGTTGTTGCGGACGCCCGTCATAAAGGTATCGTCGAATTTGTAGATGCAGACGCCGATGTTAACATCGGAAGCCGCCACTGTTGAGGCTGCCGCGCTGGAAGCCGCTGCGGAAGATGCCGGTGCTGCGGATGCCGCGGATGCCGCTTCAGAAGACGCCGGAGCTGCGGAAGAAGCTGAGCTTCCACCGGAGCACGCCGTCAGGGCGGACCCCATCATAAGAGCGGCCAGAATCAATGCTACTGCTTTTTTCATTGAACTCTCCCCTACTTTCTTATAAATCCTCTAAAATGCGGCAATTGTGCTTTTGCACAATTTCTAATCCGCATATTGAGTTTTATTGTCAATAGTATAGCTTACGATTCTTTGTAAATCCATATAAAATTCTTTTGTGTTGTATGAAATTTCTTTACTGTTCATAATTTCCTTTGAAAGAATGAATAACTATTGTGTAGTTTCATAACCGTGCAAAAAGCCCCCCGCACCGGGAGAAAATCGTCCGGAGCGGGGGGCTTTCCGCTGAAATCAGGCTTACTCCGCCTGCGCTTCCCGCGCAAGACGGAACATGCCCACAAGATTCTTCATGGTCAGAGCCTGACCGGAAAGCTCCTCGCTCGCAGCGGCGCTCTCCTCCGCAGTTGCGGAATTGGTTTGAACCACCGTGGAAATCTGTTCGATCCCCTGAGCTACCTGACGGATCTCCTTTGCCTGACGGTCTGAATTCCTGGAAATTTCGTCAACCGCGATAATGATCTCGTTTGCCCCTGCGACCACGCTGTGCAGAGACTGAGCGGTCCGGTCCGCGATTTTGGTTCCGTTTTCCACCGCCTGAATGGACTCGGAAATCAACTTGGCCGTGTCCTTGCTGGCCTGCGCGCTCTTGCCCGCCAGATTGCGCACCTCATCCGCCACAACCGCAAAACCCTTTCCGGCCGCCCCGGCGCGTGCCGCCTCTACGGCTGCGTTCAGCGCGAGGATGTTGGTCTGGAATGCGATGTCCTCCACGGTTTTGATGATTTTCTCGATGCGGGTGGAAGAATCACGGATCCTGCCCATGGCCTCGATCAGCTCTCCCATTTCCCGGCTTCCGGTTTCCAGTTCGCTGCCCACCTGCTCCGCCTTGCCGCTCGCTCCGGAAGCGCTTTCCGCATTGCGCTGAACGCCGCTGGACAGAGCCTCAACGGTTGCGGAGAGCTGCTCCACGGCGCTGGCCTGTTCCGTGGCGCCCTGAGCAAGCATCTGTGACCCGTTGGAAACCTGACCGGAGCCCCCGGCAACCTCGTCGGCCGTCCGGTGGATTTTCCTCATCGCGTCGGAAAAGGACTGGATAATCCGCAGAAGTGAACTGTGGATCGGGGCAAAATCCCCTATGTAATAGGCTCCGTTGCAGGAAACGTCATAGTTTCCTTCCGACATCTCCTTCAGCGTGCGGGTCTCATCCTCAATAATATTTTTCAGGCCGCCGACCAGATCGGCGGTTGCCGCCGCAAGGGCTCCCGTTTCGTCCTTCGCATCAACGACCGGCACTTCGCTCTGCAGGTCTCCCTGTGCAAGCAGAAGCAGGCGCTGCGAGCAGCTCTTGATCGGTGCCGAAACCGAATGCGCAAGGCGCCTCGCAAAAAAGATGCCGAGCAGAACTACAACCAGGGATCCGATTGCCATGCCTGCAAAAATCGTATAGATGCTGGAGGTCATTTCGCCGACCGGCGCCTCCGCCCCGCAGGACCACCCGTCCGTTCCTTCGAGCGGCTCATAAAAGCAGATGCTGTCTCCCGACCCATTGGAGTAAATATCGACCCCGGTTTTTCCCTGAATCATCTTTTGATGCACCGCCGCCGTGGCGGAGAGGGAAGCGTCCTTTTTGGCCATTGTGATAAAGTTCTGCTGCTGCGCCACCAATTCCGGACGTTTGTTCGCAATCATGGTTCCGTTCCGGTCAAGGATGAACACATTTCCGGTATTGCCGATTACAATATTTTTGATAAAATTGCTGTAGGTCTGAGTATCAAGCTCCCCAACGACCACGCCCACAAACGCCCCGTTGGCCACATGCGCGGCTGCAAGCACAGCCTGATTCCCCGCGACGTCCTTTTCGGTTGAGGACAGAGCGGCGCCCTTCGCCATGGCCTGTTTGAAATAGTCCGTGGCGGCAATGGATTTCCCGTTGAACTGAGGCTCCGAACTCATAATTTTCCCGTTCTCATCGGCAACATAAAGCTGTTTATAGCCATAGTTGCCTTTTTTCAGGTCCAGTGCCGCCAACCATGCGGCCTGAGTTGGTGCTGTGTTGTCCCCCCCGATAATGCTCAGCCCCGCGACCCCCGTGATTTGCTCCTTCAGCGCGTCCAGAGAACCGGAAACGGCAACCTTGGCGGTCTGCCCGACGGATTTCAGGTCCCGTTCCGTATTCTGCTCAATGCTCACATAGCAGATCACCATCGCCAGCACAAGATTGACAAGAATCGCTGCCAAGAGAATAATGATCGTCGAAAGGGAAAGCTTTGCCTGCAGAGTTTTCATTTTTTTCATTAAAATCCCCCACCCCATTATGGAAATGCAGCTCGCAAATTTCGGTTTCATTATAGGCCTTTTTTGCTTATTATAATTACTATAATACACTAAATTTATATAAATACCAAAATTCTGTCACATTTTCGTATATTATGTGCACTTTGTATATACTCCGGAAAACGTGTGATTTTGAGGACACAGCGCTCTCATGACCCACGGCACAGCCGGGGGTCTTTCTATACGGCAAAGCCCTGTTCTGCCAGCTGCGCCCCCCCCCGCACAAAATGCAGCATTTAAGCTGCAAAAAAGAGGAGGGTGGAAAACTCCATCCTCCTCTTGCAAATTCCCCGCTCTGTCAGACCAGCCCCAGCGCAACCTCCATCATGTTCGTAAATGTTGTCTGACGCTCCTGCGC
>JAEWRF010000096.1 GCA_023460155.1 Bacillota bacterium
AAATCCGTTTCCGAAGGCAGCCGGTAAAAATGGCCGGGAAGAGTGGTGTTCTCATAAGGCACTTCAATCGGTTCGATCTTCGTCTTTCCGTACTGAATGACCATGGAAAAGCATTCCAAAGACAGACGGTCCAGCTTTTGAAGGTTTCCCCTTACTTCTTCGGTACATCCGTCGGCAATCAGCAGGCCGCGGTAGAATCCGGCGGTGCGGTAATAGTTGCAGGCGCGCAGATAGGTTTCCGCCGCGCTCAAGCGGTGGCCGCCCGCTAAAAACTGCTCGGCCTGCTCCCTTACCCGGTCGGCGGTTTTCGTCCACTCCCCGCACCAGCTTTCATAGCTCCCCTCCGTGATTTTTCGGGCCGTGCCGATCACTTCGTTCACATCCGCCAGCCCCGACGGAATTTCACTCAATAGCCGCAGCGTCTGAAAAGACATCTGCTCATCTTCAAAGATCACTTTCATGCTGATTCCTCCTGAAATATTGTTCGATACTCTGCGTCCACTCTTCCCCGCCGCGGTTTTCCACATCAGTCTGGGCCCCGAGAATCCGCCTGCAGAAATCCCCGACGGCCTGCCCCATCCGGACCATTCCTTCCTCGGAATACCGGAAAAATGCGGGGTCAAACACAAATTTGATCGCCGTCAGCATAAAGTGCGCCGCCTCGTCCGGATAGGACGTATGGAACATGCCCATTTCCACCCCCTGCCGGATCACTTTCGCGTAAATCGGCCGAAGCTTCTCAATCCGTGCAACGATATATTTTTGGTGGGCATCCGCATAGCGGCTCTCATGCAGAACGTCGAACAGACTGTCGTTCGTGCGGTTCATCTGAAAGTCCTGTAAGGAAAGCAATTCGAGTTTCCGAAGAGGGTCAAGATCGGTTCTTTCGCCCGTTTTGCGCATTTCCTCCATCATATTTGACGTTGCCTGTTCCAGAACAGCGGCGAAAATTTCATCCTTAGACTGAAAGTAATTATAAAACGTCCCCTGCGAAACGTGGGCCTCCCGTACAATATCGCTCACTGCGGTGCAGTCCGCTCCGTTTTTTCGGAACAGGGCGTTTGCCGCGGCGAGCAGTTCTTCTTTTCTGGTTTCCGGTGATTTCGGCATCTGCTTTCTCCTTTCTGACTGACGTCAGTCACTATCAAACAGTATAGTCTGTTTTTTTCGTTTGTCAATAGAAAAATCCCGATCTGCACCAAAAAGCGCAAATCGGGATTTTTCCCGGGCGTACCGAACACGATTACGGTTATTCCTCAACAATAAAATTCTTGAGGCGGTCCAGAATGTTCCGGTCGTCGGAGTGAATGTCAAGCCGAATCGGTTCCGCCAGATTCAGGCTGAAAATTCCCATGATAGACTTTGCGTCGAGGATATGAACCCCCTCGACGAGTTCACACTCCGCGTCCACCCGGGAAATTGCAGCGGAGAACTCCTTTACTTTTTCGACGCTGTCAAGCCGTACTTTTACCGTAAGCATAATCCACCGCGCTTTCTCATTTGTTCAGCAGGTTTTCGTCGTTTGCCCGGTCGATCACATTTTGCCTGAAATTGATTACTTTATGTTCGTACTCCCGATTCATGAAGTCGGAATGGATCATGAAATCTGCGGTTGCCCGGTTGTTCGCGATGGGGATGTCATAAACCTGCGCGATACGCAGGAGAGCCTTCACATCCGGATCGTGAGGCTGCGCTTCCAGAGGATCGGAAAAGAAAACCACGAAATTGACGATACCTTCCACGATTTTCGCACCGATTTGCTGGTCGCCTCCCAACGGGCCGCTGTTGTAGCCTTTCACCGGAAGCCCGGTTTTTTCCGCAACCAACCGCGCCGTCGTGCCGGTGCCGCAGAGGAAATGGTTGCGGAGAATTTCCTGATTTTCCGCGCACCACTCGATCAGCTCCCGCTTTTTCCCATCATGGGCAATCAGAGCGATCGTCTTCTGCTTCGCAATGGCAAATGTTATGAATTCATTTTCCATATTGTTCTCCTGTTCCATTTTATGTTGCGTCAAAAAGGAATGTTTTTATCATTATATCACTTTTTGCCGGGCGCGCCTATCCAATCAAAACATTTATCCCTTCAGAGGCAAGCACAGAAAGCGGGTATGTTCTATGGGGGTGCCGTAATACGGCGCAATCTCTTCAAAACCGAGCTTCCGGTAAAGCGCCTGCGCGTTTTTCATTGCCGGCAGAGTATCCAGCAGCAGGAAGGAATAACCCGCCGCCTTCGCGTCACGGATCACCTGTTCCGCGAGCCTTTCTCCAAGCTTCAGACCGTGGAACCGGCTGCGGACATAGAGCCTCTTCATTTCACATCTGCTCCTGTCAAACCGCCGAAGGCCAATGCATCCGGCGGCCGACCCGTCTGCATACGCAAGGTACAGCCTTCCGTCGGGCTTGGAATATTTTCCGGGCAGCGACGCCAGCTCTTCCTCGTAGCTTTGGAAGGCCAGGTCGATATCCAGTGACGACACATATTCCCCAAACAGTTCGCGGACCGTATCAAGATTACTATAGGCTTCCTTTATTTCAATCTGCATCCCGGACTTTTCTCCTTCCGGCAAAAGCTACGCCATCTCGATGAGCACCTGATTAACGTCTTTCAGGATTTTCACGGGGATTCGGCTGCCGCCGAGCTCCGCGCCGTTGACCGTCACCTTCCGGATTCCCTTTTGGCTGTGATTGGGATTCTTGACAGTGATGTCCAGCTTTTTGCCCCGGAAAACCTTATGGATTGCAAGCTCTGCCCATTTGGAAGGAATGCACGGGTCGACGAGGAGGCTTTCCGCGTCCGGCCGGATACCGAGGATTCCCTCGACGCACGCGGCCATGACCGTGGAAGCGGTGCCCGTGAGCCAGTGCACGTTTGCCCTGCCGAACGAGGGACTGTCCTTCCCTTCAATGAACTGGCCGTGGACATACGGCTCCATCACCCGGATTTCGGCGCGGTCGTTCATCTCCGCAGGGTTACATTCCCGGAAATACCGGTAGGCGCGGTCGCCGTTGCCGAGCAGGGTTTCCGCGAGGATGAGCCAGCCCTGCGTCTGTGAGAAAATTCCGGCGTTTTCCTTACAGCCGGGGTTGTAGACGATCATCAGCGCGCCCGGAAATGCGTGATCCCGGTACGGCGGGTAATGGATCATCGCACCGTGCTCCGTATTGAGGAGCCGTTCGACCTGATCCATCGCCAACTTCGCCTGCTGCTCGTCCGCCGCGCCGCTGATCACCGACCAGCTCTGCGGGTTAAGCCACATGCTCGCCTCCGGATCGTCTTTCGAGCCGACGGCGGCTCCGTCCTCCCGGAAGCCCCGGAGAAACCGGTCGCCCTGCCAGCAGTTCGCCTGAATAGAATCGAGAAGCGTCTTCCGCTTTTCCTCCAGATAGGCCGCGTAGCCGCCGTCCTCCCTGCTCTCTGCATAGCCCTTCAGAATCTCCATGGCGTAGGTAAGCTGGAAGGCAACAAAGGAGGACTCGCCCTTTTGCCCCAAACGCAGGCAGTCGTTCCAGTCGGCGTGAAGCCCGACCGGCATTCCGTGGGCGCCCATATGTTCCAGACTGAACTGCACCGCCTTTTTCAGGTGCTCATAGACCGTCGCTTCCCCGCGGTCGGCATACGGAATCACCTCGCTGAGGAATGCGGTGTTGCCGCTCTCATTGATGTACATTGCGACGGTGGGGAACAGCCAGAGCGCGTCGTCCGCGCGATAGGAGGGGTGCCCCGTCGCCTGCACATAGGAAAGGTCGTCGGGGGTATCCTCATGACCCGGGTTGTGGCTGTATTTGACGAGGGGCAGACCGGCGCCGCAGAAAGCCTGAGCCGACAGCATGAAGCGAAGCTTTTCAAGGGCAAGCGGCGGGTCCAGAGGAATAATGCCCTGAATATCCTGAACGGTATCCCGGTAGCCGTACCCGTTTCGGAGGCCGCAGTAAAGGAAGGACGCCGCCCGCGACCAGATGAACGTAATAAAGCACTGATAGGCGTTCCAGGTGTTAACCATACAGTCGAAATTCGGATCCGGCGTTTTTACCTGAAGGTTCAGAAGCTTTCCGTGCCAGAAGGCTTTCAGCTCGGAAAGCTCCTGTTCCGTTTTGCCCGGCGTTTCGTACCGGTCCAGAATCTCCGCGGCTTCAAACTCATTTTTGGCACCCAGAACGTAGATGAATTCTTTTGACTCCCCTGCCTCCAGAGTGAAATTTGTCTGGAGCGCTCCGCAGGAGTTGAGACAATAGTTCAGCCGGTTCCCGCAGCTCCCCCGCTCGACCGCCTCCGGGTTCGAATAGCTGCGGTACTGCCCGAGAAACGCCCGGAGATCGCCGTCGTAGGCGTCTACCTTCGCGCCCGCAAGGCCGAAAAAGCGCTCCTTCCCGTTCGTGCCGTCGCTCTTCCGCTTTTCATACGGATTGATTCGCTGGAGAATCATGCGTCCGCCGAGGAATTCAGTTTGGGTGATGAACTCGGTATACTGCAGGTTTACACCGTCCTGCTCGTAATTGCTGTCGGACGTAAACTCGACGAACCCGAAAGCTGAGAGGTTTCTGCGGGAATTTCCGTGATTCGTCACACGGAGGCGCCATACCTCGTAGGCAGCGTCAAGTGGAACATAATAGAGCGTTTCTGTTCCGATTCCGGTGTATTCCGACGTGATGACTGTGTATGCAGTGCCGTGGCGGCATTCGCTCCGATAGGAGGAAAGGTCTTTTCCCACCGGCTGCCAGGAAGCCGACCAGTAATCTCCGCTGTCACTGTCCCGGAGATAGAGGTACCGGCCCGGTTTGTCGTCCGCGTTGAACCGGTACCGGAGGATCCTGCCGCTGGCGCCGGATTTCACAAAGCTGTAGCCGCCCGCATTGTTGGAAATAATCGCGCCGTAGGCGGGTGAGCCGAGGTAATTGGCCCATGGGGCGGGCGTATCCGGCCGTGTGATCACATACTCCCTGTTTTTCTCGTCAAAATAGCCGTAATTCATTTTCTTTCCTCCCAGAATAACCTTGGGAACCGCCGATTCCCGGTCCGGTTTTGTTCTTTTGTATTATATCATGGAAGCAATTCGGCTGAAAGAGGCATGGTGCACAACAAATGCGGAACGAAACCGGCGGTCGGCCGAAACAGCAGCGAAAACTGCTTTGGTACCGCACGGCTCTCTTGCCCAAAAATGGCTTAATTATGCGGAATTTTCTTCCGCGGATACTAATAATTCCCATACGGATTTATATCGCAGTTCCAATTAAAATTACCAGTCGGGCTTTTATAATTAAACTGTTCTGTGAATCGGTCCCGGTACTTTTCGGCCGGTTCGGAAAGAGAGGTTCAAAGAGAGATTCTATGAAGAAAGCCTGGCATCGATGTTTCTCCGTTTTTCTCGGCCTGTTTGTTCTCCTGCCGGGAATCCTTGCCTTTTCCCCGCAAACGGCGGCCTCTGCCGCGGTACTATATGATTCCGAAGGTGGAAGCCCCACGTTTTCCAGCGATACCAACAATGATTTCACCGTGAAGGGCGTCTATCGAATCAAACTCACCAGTCTCAACGGCGAGATTCCCGATCCGTCGTTTTCTGCGCCCGGCATTTTCAACATCCAGCCGTTCGGGAAATCCGGCAGCGATTACTACTTTTTGCTGATTGCAGCAGGGAACCCCGGCAATCAGGCGGACCTCTTCGTGAACGGCACAAGGCTGCTGACCGCGACGGTCGGAACAAACTTTCTCAGTGATACGAACAACGATTTTACGGTAAGAGGCACCTATCAGATCCGGATCACCTGCCCGAACGGCAAAATTCCGAACCTGGTTTTCGGCACTCCCGGCGTGTTTAACTCCCGGCTGGTGAAAACCTACGGCTGTGATCTCTATTTTCAGATCACCTCCGTCGGCGCAGACGGGGTGCAGTCAGGCCTTTACATAAATGGGACCAAGCTTCTTGTGGCAACGGCGGGCGCGTCCTTTAAGAGCGACACAACCGACGATTTCAGCATCAGCGGCACTTATCAGATCAAACTCACAAGCCTGAACGGCAAGGTTCCGAATCCGGTTTTCGGCACCTCCGGTGTTTTCAGTTACCGGCTGGTCAAAACCTCCGGCAGCGACTACTATTTTAAGATCACCGCCGTAGGCGCGCCCGGAGCCCAATCCGGCCTGTACGTGAACGGCACAAGACTTCTGACCGCGACGGTACGGCAATAACCTTATGAATCTTCGCAGTGCGGCATCCCGGGAACTGCGGAAGATCCAAATAAGAAAGGGTAGAAACCATGAAAAACAGATTCCGATTCGCCAGCCTTACTCTGGCGCTCGTGCTTATTTTTTCCCTGTTCGGGGGAACGGCGGCCTTTGCGGCCGAGAATCAGACCATTCAGTTTTCCGATGATTTCACTTCCGTTACCGAACTGGACAAGGGTGTCATGCAGTTCCACGGAATGCAGCTGACGGACCCCACACTGACGCTCTCCGTAACGTCGAGCGACAAGGATATTCTGGAGTCGGAGGTGCAGGAACTCCTCCCTGGTACCGGTGTCTATCTGATGGACGTGATGGCCTGGAAAGCCGGAACGGCAACGCTGACCTTCACGGCATCCGACGGCTCCTCGGTTTCACAGACCATCACGGTCAATGACACCGAGGTACCGCGAAATTACACCCTGGCCTCCGACACCTCAAGCGACTTTTCTCTGGCTCAGGGGAACAGCTACACCATAAAGCTGCATTATGCCGCAACCGATTCCTCCTTCGGCATGCCGATCCTTCTGACAAACGATCAGGGAAACATCGTCTGCATCCGGCTGGTTGACGCCGACCCGGAAAACGGCGATTACTTTTACAGCATCGACGCGGTGGGCAGTGTGGGACAGGGTACCGAGCTGTACACGACAAACATGGAATTCGTCCCGGAAAAGCTCTGCAAAGTGACCATCACTGCAAATAAAAATCTGAGTCTCGACACCAACGCCTCCACGATTTATCAGGCGGAAAAACCCGAATTCGTCTACATCTGCAACGTCGGAGACACCTACCGCTTCGTGGCGCACACAAATTCCTTTACGGCGCCGAAGGTCTCCACTACCGCCAACGGGGTCGCATCCGCCTCGCTGATCGGAAAGGTTCCGGGCGGATACGAATACCGCATGAGGGCGCTGTCGGGCGGCGAAGCGGTTGTGCGCGTCACGCTGAACGGCGAAACGGCGTCCTTTCCGGTGACCGTGAACGCCGCTCCGGAGGAGCCGTACGTTACCTCCGATACGCCCAAATCGATCAATCTGGAAAAAGGGAAATCCTACACCTATAAATTCACAATCATGGGCGGCGGCGAGCCGAGCTTCACCACCGGCACAGGCGGAGTGGTTTCCACCCCGGCCGTCCGCAAAGACGGAATCAACTACTTCGTCACAGTGACCGGCACCGGCGCGGCAAACACCGGTACTTCCCTGAACGTGACGTTCCCTCAGAGCAGCAGCGGCCATTATACCCAGAACGTTGCGAACATCACACTGACACAGCCGAAGGCAGTCCCGCCGAAGT
>JAEWRF010000097.1 GCA_023460155.1 Bacillota bacterium
ATTCTGGAACGAAGAATCAAAGGACGAGCTGATCAAAATGAAAAATCTGATGATTCCCGACGATGTTTGGCAAACCATGGAAGAACGGTATATCCTTCTGGAAGATGTTGAAAAGGTCGTAAGCCACGCGCAGGAATCCGGCGAACGGTTCTATAACCCGGAGGACTCAAACTACCTTGCCAGCAGCCGGATTGGAGACGTCACCTACTGGGTGCGCTATGCAGAAAAGGACGGATGTATTCAGGTGGTTTCCGTTTACAGCCACAGAATGGAAGTAGCGAAGGAATAAAGTATGGATGATAAAAAAGGGCAGGAACTTCCCTGGATCTGTGATAAATGCAAGAAAAAGCTTGTTCTGGAAAAGGTTAAGGTGAGTTATCTGGGCGGAAATTTCGAAGTGGAGCTTATGAGATGCCCTCAGTGCAAGTCCGTATTTATCGGAGAAGATCTTGCGCTGGGCAAAATGCTGGAAGTGGAAAAAGGGCTGGAGGACAAATAATTGGGCTGCTGCAATGCGTATGAAAGCGAAAGCATGCGCGAAGCGCTGGGGGACACGCTCCGACCGGGAGGTTTCCTGTTAACGGAACAAGGCGTGCAGTACTGTAAAATTACAGCTGAAGACAAAGTTCTTGATTTAGGCTGCGGACGCGGCGCCACGGTTCATTATCTTTTTGAAAATCATGGGATCCGCGCCGTCGGGATCGACCCCTCTGAAAAACTGATCCAAGAGGCGAAAGAGTTATATAGAGACACGGATTTCGTTCTCGGCATGGGGGAATCTCTGCCGTTCGGGGACGGCAGCTTTCAATGCGTATTTGCGGAATGCACCCTGTCTTTGATGAATACGGACCTTACGCTCCGGCAGGTAAACCGGGTATTGGCAGACGGTGGTTGGTTTGTTATCACCGATGTTTATGCAAAAAATCCGGAGACTGTGGGCGAACTGGAAAAATTCAGTGTCAGCAGCTGCATGAGAGGGCTGCACAATCTCCCGTTGCTGCGGGAAAAGCTGGAACAGGCAGGGTTTCAAATTCTTCTTTCCGAAGACTGCAGCTATTTTTTTAAGGAGCTGCTGGTAAAAACAGTATTTTCCTGCGGCTCGATGAGCGCTTTCTGGAACGCCGCTTCCGAGGGCTGCGTCGACGGCTGTGAATTTCAGGAGTCTCTGAAAAAGTGTAAACCCGGATATTTTATTCTGATCGGCAGAAAGGCAGGGTTGGGCCATGGATGAATCAGGCTTTCAGATGTTCAAACTTACCAACGCCGGATATTGCTGTTCCCAGATCATGGTCAAGATGGCTCTGGATGCGGAGGGCCGGGAAAATGCGGATTTGCTGCGAGCGATCAACGCTTTCTGCAGAGTAGTCGGCAGCATGCCGAAAACCTGCGGAGTTCTGAACGGAGGGATAGCGGTTTTAGGCCTTTATGCCGGGAAGGGAACCGATACGGAGTATCCGAAGCCGGAATTTACCGCGATGGTGGATGAATTCACGGAATGGTTTGAAAACCAGTTCGGCAGCACACAGTGTCAGGATCTCATAGGTGTCAGTACAATTACCGATCTGCAGTCGAATCAGGAATACAGGCTGAAATGCGGGAACATTTTAATTGACAGTTTCCAAAAAATCCAGCAAATACTGCAGGAGAACGATTTTGAGCTTGGAAGCAGGGAATAATTTGGATTCAAACAGTTCACTTGTTGCTACCCAAAGCTTATGCCCGACCTGTTTTAAAAAAATCGACGCCGAAATCGTCTCACAGAGCACCGGCTCTTACATGGTAAAGCGCTGTCCGGAGCACGGAACGTTTCAAACGCTTGTCTGGAGCGGCAGCACTCCCATGGAAAAATGGATCGTGAAAAAGGAGAGAACACCGATCCGAAATCCGCAGACCCCTTTGCAGGAAGGCTGCCCCTATGACTGCGGTCTTTGCGGCGAGCACCGGCAGCATACCTGTACGGCGCTCATTGAGGTGACGCAGAACTGCAATCTGCACTGCAGCTTTTGTTTTGCGAATTCCGGAAGCCGCAGGAGTCAGGATCCCTCCGTTGAGGAGATCAACCGCCTGTACCAATCCACCATGAAAGCGTCCGGCGGCTGCAATATACAGCTCTCGGGCGGCGAACCCACGTTAAGGGACGATCTGCCCCGGATCATCCGAAACGGCAAAGAGCTCGGCTTCCGATTCATTCAGGTGAACACGAACGGAATTCGCCTGTCGCAGGACGAAGCGTACGTCGAGGAATTAAAGTCGGCCGGTCTCGATTCGGTTTTTTTACAGTTTGACGGCACCGACGATGAGATTTATAAAAAGCTCAGAGGCCGAAGTCTGCTGGAAGAAAAAATAAAAGCCATCGAAAACTGCGGGAAATACGGCATTGGGGTAGTGCTGGTTCCAACTCTTGTACCCGGTGTCAATACGGGGAATATCGGCGGCATCATCCGCTTTGCGCTCCGTCATATCAGCGCGGTCAGAGGGGTGCATTTTCAGCCTGTCAGCTATTTCGGCAGGGTGCCGAAAC
>JAEWRF010000098.1 GCA_023460155.1 Bacillota bacterium
TTACAAAGCAAAAAATGCCCTCCCTGATTTGTCCGATCGTACAAATCAGGGAGGGCTGCCTAACTAATGAAAGAAGAAGGCCCGGAATCGGTGAATTATTTAGTTTCTTCCCTGGCCATCAGCCGGCGGACGGCGGCAGCCTCATACAGCGGGTAGGAGGAGGGCATCCGGCCCACGGAAAAGCCGAAATGGTCGGAGAGAATTTTCAGACGGTATTTGACCGTATTTTTATGGACGAACAGCTTCTCCGCAGTCAGTGATACGCTTCGGTCGGTATCCAGAAGATAGACCGACAGCGTGGGCTCCAATTCTGCCGCACAGCCGCGGCGGCGCAGAATTTCCAGCGGCGCGAGGGCCCTTTCAACCGATTTTTCGCCTTCGGCTATGATGCCTCGGCACACGCGGGCAAAACTGATTTCTTCCCCGGTAAAATACGGGCGGCGAGGGAAAATCCTTTTTGCGTCCGCAAGGTATTCTTTGTTTGCCAGAAAAGCCTGACGTACGTCGGAGGTGTTTTCCAGATTCTCAAACTCAGTGAGGGTAAAGCCGCCGGGGAACTGCTCGGCGGCCGCTTCGCCGAGAATTCCGGCGTCAGAAAAGGCCGCGGGGCCGTCCATGAACAGAATCAGGAAATCCTCGTAAAGGTCGGAAAAAGCGGTTTTGCAGAACCGTTTGGCGCATTCCGCTACCGCGTCGGCCTGCGGGGATTCAAACGGGCGACCTGAAAACACCCACATCGCGTGCACCGAAGCAATGTCAATCCCAAAAAGATCGGCAAGGCGCCGCATTTTAAGCGGCTCGTCCAGCAGAATCGCCTTGACAAGCTCCGCCACGGCGGTCCGCTCATGGTGCTGGCTCCACAGGCTCACTGCGAGCTGCACACTTTCCGCCGCCTGCTGGCGTTCGCTCTTGGAAAGCGGTTCCCCGTCACGGACGAGAAAAAGCTCCATCCGGTCCATATTGTCCGATTCGATCTTTTCCCGGTAGAGCAAACCGTTTTCAAAGCCCGGAAAGCCGACGGGCGGGCCCGACGGTTCCGGCAGACCCGTGGGCTTCAGACGGGTGTGAAGGCCGCCCAGAGTGCGGGGCCACGCCGCCTCGTTCAGCACCCGGAGCCGGGAATCCTCCAGAATGACCGACGCGCGGAGTCGGTCGGAAAGCATCTTCACGACGGTATCCACCGTGCGCTGGCAGGAGGGAAGCCGAGCCACACGCTCCAAAATCTCCGCCACGAAAGAGGAACCCGAGTTCTGATCCTTGAGGATTGCGCTCATCACGTCGCAGATCACTTCGCTGTAGCGCAGGTCAACGCGATTTTTCGGCATGCAGATCAGTGTGAAGTCAAGGTCGTCGGCAAGCCGGATCAGGCTCGGATCCACGCTTTTCATAAAAACGCCGACATAGTAAAGGATGAGGCCCACCTCTCCGCCCTCGACCAGCCGCCGGATGTTGCGGCATTGGAGCTCGGGATCGTTTCTCGCGTTCATGAAGCCAGTGATGACGATTTCGCTGCCCAGATACTGGTCGTTGTGAAACATGGAGTCGTTCAGCAGCCCTGGGTCGGTCGCCTCAAGCACGGAAATCGACGAAACAATCTTTTGCAGTCCGCCCCGGCCCGCAATCACTTCCGCGTTCCGCAGAGACGGCAGCTGCAGCAGATCCTCCACCGTTACGCTCATGTCGATCCCTCCCGCATTTTTTGTCCATTATAACAAATGAAGCGGGTAAGTTCAACCGTAACAGTACTTGTAAAATTCGTGTTGTTGTTTAAATTTCTTCCGATCGAATTCGCTCAGAATAAGCTGCTCTGCACGGCCGGTAAATCAGCACTGTTGCGGCCCTGTAAAAATGCGGTATAATCAATAGGTAGATTTGAGAATCGGGTGAGCGTATGACACTTCAGCAGCTGAAATATATCATTAAAATCGTGGAATACGGTTCCATTACGGAAGCGGCAAAGCGGCTTTTTATCACGCAGCCGAGCCTTTCCAGCGCGGTGAAAGAACTGGAAACGGAGTTGGGCATCGAGATTTTCAGCCGTTCCGCAAAGGGAACCGCCCTCACGGTCGACGGCGCGGAGTTTCTTTCCTATGCGCGGCAGGTGGCGGAGCAGGCGGAACTTTTGGAGCAACGCTATACGGGGAAAAAGCCTTCCCGGCAGCTGTGCGCTATTTCCACGCAGCACTATGCGTTTTCGGTGAACGCTTTCGTCGAGCTTGTGCAGGAAAGCTACGCTGATGAGTATGAATTTACCCTTCGCGAGACGCGCACTTATGATATTATTCAGGATGTCAAAAACATGCGGAGTGAAATTGGAATCCTTTATCTTAGCCGTTTCAATGAAAAAGTGATCACAAAACTGCTCAAGGAAAACCGGCTGGAGTTCCATCCGCTTTTTGAGGCGTCTCCTCATGTTTTCGTCAGCAGAAGTAATCCGCTTTCCGCAAAGGAGTCCGTTACTCTGAAGGATCTGGAGGATTACCCCTGCCTTGCCTTCGAGCAGGGAGAGTTCAATTCCTTTTATTTCTCGGAGGAAATTTTGAGCACGGTCTACCATAGAAAGAGCATCCATGTCAGCGACCGCGCGACGCTTTTCAATCTTCTGATCGGGCTGAACGGATACACGATCTGCACCGGAGTCCTCAGCTCCGACCTCAACGGAGTGGACATCGTTTCCGTTCCGCTTGCCGCTTCTTCCGACGAACGGATGAAGGTCGGCTGGATCGTCAATTCAAAGGCCGCATTAAGCAGCGCGGCTGAACGCTACATCGGCCACCTGAAAAATCTGATCCGGCAATACGGCTTTGATGTCTTGGAATCCTGACGGCTGCTGCCGCAGAAAGAAAAGGCACGCCCTGAACCGGTTTTTAAGCCCGGTAAGGGCGTGCTCTTTAGCATCAATCCTGAATTTTAAGCCGTAATCCGGTCCACTTTTAAAAGACTTTTCACGGCGCCGCTGATTTTTGACGCGACATAGGAGTTGTTCATAGTGTACAGGTGGATTCCGTCGACTCCCTGAGCGATGAGATCTACGATCTGATCAACCGCGTAAGCGATACCCGCGTCGCGCAGGGCAACGGGGTTAGCTTCGTATTTCTCCATCATCGCCGCGAACTTTTTCGGCAGAGTCGCTCCGCACAGCGTCACCATGCGCTCAATCTGTTTTTTGTTTGTCACAGGCATAATCCCGGCCTGAACCGGCACGCGGATTCCGGCTGCCCGGGCGCGGTCCAGAAAGGAATAGAAGAAGCTGTTGTCGAAAAAGAGCTGAGAAATCAGCTGATCCACACCTGCGTCAACCTTGATTTTCAGGTTCTCCAGATCCTTTTCAATTCCGCCCGCTTCCGGATGCCCTTCCGGATAGCATGCGCCGATCAGGTTGAAGTCGCCGTGTTCCCGAATGAATGCGGTCAGGTCGCTGGCGTGCCGGAAATCCGTCTTGGGCGCGGAGTCCGGGCCGATATCGCCGCGCAGGGCCAGAATGTTTTCAATCCCGTTTCGCTTCAACTCCCAAAGCGCCTCCTGCACGCTTTCCCGCGTCAGATTAATGCAGGGCAGATGGGCGACGCTTTCCGCGCCGTAACGGTTTTTAATGTCGGAAGCGAGCCGCACGGTGCAGTCCATGCCTTTTGCCGCACCGTAAGTAACGCTGATAAAGTCGGGGGAAAGCCCGTTCAGCTCCTGCAGGGTCTGATAAATCGTTTCAATCGGGTCCGTCTTTTTCGGCGGAAAAACCTCAAAGGAAAATACCGTTTTTCGTTGGAACAGCCTGCTGGTGCGCATTACAATTCCCCCCTGACCGTTTTGGCCGCCTGCACAAGGTTTTCCAGGCTTGGCACGGTTTCATCATAGCCTCTCGTCTTCAGCCCGCAGTCGGGATTCACCCAGAGCTTTTCCTTTGGGAGTTTCGCAAGCATCTTGCGGAGCTCCGCGGCGATCTCTTCGGCAGACGGCACGCGCGGCGAATGGATATCGTAGACGCCGGGGCCGACCTCCGTGCGGAAGCCGCACCGGTTCAGGTCGGAAAGGATCGTCAGGTCGGCACGCGCGGCCTCGAACGTGATGACGTCCGCATCCATGCTGTCGATTTCCCGAATGATATCGCCGAATTCGCTGTAGCACATATGCGTGTGAATCTGCGTTTCCGGCTTTACTCCGCTGTGTACCAGACGGAACGCGGGGATTGCCCAGTCGAGGTATTCACTGTGCCGGTCGGCCTTTCGCAGGGGCAGCTTTTCCCGCAGGGCGGCCTCGTCAATCTGAATGATCCGGATGCCGTTCGCTTCCAGGTCAAGCACCTCCTCCCGAATGGCGAGGGCAATCTGAAAAGCGCTTTCCCGCAGTGGGACGTCTTCTCTTGGAAACGACCAGTTCAGGATGGTGACGGGCCCGGTCAGCATACCCTTGACGTATTTTTTTGTCAGGCTTTGCGCGTATTTGGAGGTTTCCACGGTGATTGCCTTCCGGCGTGCAATATCACCCCAGATGATGGGGGGCTTTACGCAGCGCGTTCCGTAGGACTGTACCCAGGCGTTTTCGGTGAACAAAAACCCGTCCAGGTTCTCACCGAAGTATTCGACCATGTCGTTCCGCTCGAATTCTCCGTGAACAAGAACATCAAGCCCGATTTTTTCCTGCAGCAGAACGCACTCGCGAATCTTCCGCTTATTGAATTCTTCGTACTGCTGAGCAGAAATTTTCCCCTTTTTAAAATCGGAGCGGTTGGCCCGGACATCGGGTGTCTGCGGGAATGAACCGATCGTGGTGGTGGGCAGGAGCGGAAGACGGAAGAATGCCTTCTGGATTTTTTCGCGCTCCGCAAAGTCGGGCACGCGGGTAAAATCCCGGTCGGAAAGCGCGCGCACCCGGGCCTGTACGGCTTCGTTCGCACCGTGTCTCACGTCCCGGAACAGAGCGGCGTTTGCTTTGTATTCCTCCGTTTCCGCCGGAGCTTTGCTATTGGCCAGCCTTTTCAGGTCGGCGAGTTCCTGAAGCTTTTCTTCCGCGAAGGCCAGATGTTTCGTGTAACAGTTGCCGAGCTTTGTTTCGTTTTCAACGGTGAACGGAACGTGCAGCAGGGAGCAGGAGGTTCCAAGAACAATCTGCGGAGCGTATTTCTTCAATTCGCCGAGAACGGACAGCGTGTTTTCATAGTTGTTCCGCCAGATATTTTTGCCGTTCACGAGACCGGCGACCAGAACCATCCCGTCCGGGAAGCCGTTTTCCCGCACCAGCTCAAGATTCCTTTTGCCCTCGGTCAGGTCGAGCCCGATTCCGTCAAAGGGAAGGGCCGCCGCGTCGAGATAGCTGTCGCGGATATCCCCAAAATAGGTCTGCAATAGAATTTTGCAGTTTCCCTTTGCAGAGAGGATTTCCGTGTACAGCCTATGAAAAAGCGAACGTTCCTCCGCCGTTTGATCGGTCACAAGGGCCGGTTCCTCAAGATGAATCCATTCCGCACCGAGCGCCATCAGGTTTTTAATCAGCAGGGAATACGCTTCGGCGACGCTCTCCACAAAGTCGGCGGCTGTCTTTCTGCCGGTGAACCGGGCAAGCCGCAGGAACGTGAACGGACCGATCACGGAGGGATTGGTCAAAATTCCGAGGGCTTTTGCCTCGCAGAATTCGTCAACCGGTTTTGTTCCGGAGAGCCGCAGTTCCGCGTCGTCCTCAATTTCCGGCACCAGATAGTGGTAGTTGGTGTTGAACCATTTTTTCATGGCCAGCGCCCGGACGTCGCCGTTTGCGCCCTGATAGCCCCTTGCCATGGCGAAATATTCGTTCAGACGGTCAAGTCCAAGCTCCCGGTACCTCTTTGGGACCGCGTTCAGCAGGACGGCTGTGTCGAGCACTCCGTCATAAAATGAAAAATCGTTGGAAGGAATCCAGTCGATGCCGCGGTCCTTTTGAAGCAGCCAGTGCCGCCTGCGAAGCTCCTTCCCGGTCAGAAGAAGCTCCTGAGCCGTCATTTCTCTTTTAAAAAATCCTTCGGAGGCAAATTTTAATTCCCGATGGGAACCGATTCGCGGAAATCCGATCACCGATGTTTTCATAAACGGTATCTCCTATCATTGTGATATGAATTTGAAAAATACGATAACATAAAAGCGACTCCATAGCAAACTTGTAAATTTTATGGATGCGCATAGGAATAAACTATGGGAATGGCACCGGTTCCGTATCCATACGTGAATAAACTTCTGGGAAAGTTTGAAAATCTCTTGACAACGGAGCGGAAAAAGGATATTATTAACTCACAATACATATATAAATACTAAATATTAATTGGAGGGTTCGGCTATGACACAGACTTTCGGCAGCTCGATGGCTTCGATGTGCATGATGTGCGCGATGTGCGGCATCA
>JAEWRF010000099.1 GCA_023460155.1 Bacillota bacterium
GTGCAGGGGGAAGCAAATTCCCGCACCATCTCAGTCACGCTGAAGGACGCCGGAGGACAGTCCGTCGATCTCAGCGGAGCCTCGGCACATCTGTATATCCAAAATCCGGATGGCGTGGAGATTTTTCTGGATGGAACGGTTCCGAACTCCGCAGACGGCGTGTGCTGCTTTACGCTGACGTCCGGAGCAACCGCTGTGCCCGGAATAGCACAATGTCAGATTCTGATATCGTGGCCGGACAATCGGTCGCTGAAAGTCGTGGGCCTGTCTCTGGAGATCATTCCGTCCAATCTTGACGGTGCAGTTGAAAGCGCCGACGAATTTTCCGCATTGGTGACCGTTCTCAACAAGGCCGAAGCGGTGTCGGATACCATGACGCAGGTGGCCGCGAGCTCCAAACAAGTCGCAGCGGATGCGCAGACCGCTGTCACAGCAGCCAATGCCGCTGTCTCAACAGCGAATTCGGCGTCTGAAGCAGCGAACGGAGCGGCTTCAGACGCCAATCAGGCGGCTCTGAACGCCGCGCGGCTCTATCAGATGGTGAACCCACTGACCGGGCAGTCGGCGTATGTGACCGATGTGGTCAACGGGCTGACCTCTTACATTTTCCGCACCTCCGTTATGGCGCGGGAAATGGACGGATTAAACAAAGCTGCGCAGGACTGTGACGCTCTGACCGTTTCGGCCGTGACTTTTGACACGGACGCAAAAACAGAATTGGGGGTATCTTGAATGGCAACATCGAATCATACGGCAAATTACAGTCTGTCGCAGTACGCGGCAAACGACCCGGTTAAATTCCTGACCAACTATAATCAGGATATGGCTGCGATTGACGCCGCCCTGAAGGCGATTAAAGACGAAGCAGATGCGGCGGTGCCCGACGCGCGGAAAATAGCCGGGCTGGCTCTGTCGGCTGACATCACAGCCGCCCAGCTGCTTGCCGCCGCGGGTCTTGCTTCCGGCGATGCCTCCGGCAACGCTCAGAACGCGCTGAAGCTCGGGGGAAAAGCAGCTTCGCTGTTCCCGAGCACGGACGTTGTCACCATGCAGTCTCTCTCTCTGCTGAACGGATGGGCAACATCCGGGGGGAATCTTCTGGCAATCCGGTTTGGGCGTGTCGTTTATATCGGATTTAAGGATGGCACATTCTCGGGCACGCCGGGTACAACAGTTGCAGTTCTTCCGGACGGTTGGAATCCGCAGGGAGTCTGGGTCGTCTCGAACGACGGCTCATTTGCTGTGCAGGGAAACAGCATCATCGTCTGGAGTTCAACCATCTCGAGCAAAGCCGGAACATTCATTTTATAAAAGCAAGCGGCCTCTTCCCAAGCCGGGTCGCTCAGGCCGGTTCCCGCCGCGGATTTCAGCACAAAACGCTTTTTCGGATCAAGGACCGCCCGGCAATGGGCGGCCCTTTTCATGCTCATAGCACAACCCGGAGGGGGTCGCTTCCAAAATGACCTCCAGTACTTGAATCCTTTTCCAATTAGTGCTATAATTGCTTTATTCTGTTTAATTATGCCCAATCGCGTCTGTTTTCGCTGTCAGACGCTCTCTCAAAAACGTTGTGAACAGGGCTCGGCCCGTCGAATGGAATTCAAAAGGAGTTTTCGTATGAAAGGCATCATTCTGGCCGGCGGAAGCGGTACAAGACTATATCCGCTGACTCTGGTTACTTCCAAACAGCTTCTTCCGGTTTATGATAAACCCATGATTTTTTATCCGCTTTCCACTCTGATGCTCGCGGGAATCCGGGATATTTTGGTTATCTCCACCCCGCAGGATCTGTCAAACTTTGAAAATCTACTGGGTGACGGAAGCCGCTACGGAATCCATCTCAGTTATAAGGTTCAACCGTCCCCGGACGGATTGGCTCAGGCTTTCCTGCTCGGAGAGGAGTTTATCGGAAACAGCTGCTGCGCCATGATCCTCGGGGACAATATTTTTTATGGCAGCGGATTCATCCGGGCCCTGCGCAAGGCCTCCGCGGATGCCGAGAACGGAAAAGCGACCGTATTTGGATATTATGTAAATGATCCGGAACGTTTTGGAGTCGTTGAATTTGATCAGAAGGGGCACGCGGTTTCCATTGAGGAGAAACCAAAGGCGCCGAAATCCAACTACGCCGTGACGGGCCTTTATTTTTATGATGAGCGGATCGTCAGTTATGCAAAGAAGGTCAAGCCGTCCCCGCGGGGGGAGCTGGAGATCACCGACATCAACCGCATGTATCTCGAGGACGGGGCTCTTCAGGTGCAGCTGCTCAGCCGGGGATTCGCTTGGCTGGATACCGGAACCGTCGATACCCTTGCACAGGCTTCCGAATTTGTCAGAGTCGTTGAGGAACGGCAGGGAATTCAGATCTCCGCCCTGGAAGAAATTGCTTTCCGGAACAGCTGGATCGACCGCGGCCAACTGCTGAAGGCTGCCGATACATACGGAAAATCGCAGTATGGCGCACACCTCAAGCGCGTGGCGGAAGGGAAGTTCGAGATATGATTTTATTAGTGACCGGCGGCGCCGGCTTTATCGGCGGCAATTTTATTCACTATATGCTGAAAAAGCATTCGGAGGACAGCATTGTCTGCATTGATGCGCTTACCTACGCCGGCAATATGGAGACGCTGGCCGATGTTCTGCATGATCCGCGGCTCAAATTTATTAAAGGTGATATCACGGATCGCGCGCTGGTCTACGGCGTATTCGAAAGCGAACATCCGGATGTCGTCGTCAACTTCGCGGCAGAGAGTCATGTGGACCGGTCGATCGAGAATCCGGCAATTTTTCTGCAGACAAACGTGATGGGCACGCAGGTGATGCTGGACGCAAGCAGAAAATACGGTGTCACACGCTACCATCAGGTATCCACCGACGAGGTCTACGGCGATCTCCCGCTTGACAGACCGGATCTTTTTTTTATGGAGGATACGCCTCTCCACACATCATCCCCATATTCCGCCTCCAAGGCCAGCGCCGATCTGCTGACGCTGGCCTATCATCGCACTTATGGGCTTCCCGTCACGGTTTCGCGCTGCTCCAACAATTACGGACCGTACCAGTTCCCCGAAAAGCTGATTCCGCTGATGATTGCGAATGCACTGAACGGAAAGCCGCTTCCGGTTTACGGCGACGGAAAAAACGTACGGGACTGGCTGTATGTGGATGACCATTGCGCGGCGATCGACCTGATTCTCCGGAAAGGCCGCGTGGGTGAAATCTACAACATCGGCGGACACAACGAAAAAAGCAACCTCGAAGTGGTCCAGCTGATTATCAAGGCCCTGAATCAGGGAGAAATCAAGTTCGTGCGCGACCGCGCCGGACATGACAGACGGTATGCCATAGACCCCGCCAAAATTCACGGGGAACTGGGCTGGCTGCCGGAAACCAGATTTGAGGACGGAATTCAGTCAACCATCCGGTGGTACCTGGAAAATCGTCCCTGGTGGGAGCATATCGTCAGCGGAGAATACCAAAAATATTACGAACGCATGTATGCGGGCCGGTAAGGTCAAATTACCGAACGGATCCAGTACAACTGTCTTAGAAACCGGGGTTACAAAGTGAATCGTAAGAATAAGTTCAAATCTCGTTTGATTTATTTTTTTCGAAAGATATTAGGTGTTATTTTTCTTTACGACCGTTTTATGGAAGGCTTCAGCAAATTAGATGAACAGATCGGCAGAGTAGAAAGCCGACTGAAGAACGTGGAAGAGGATACAGTCGCCAATAACGCAGATAAAGAGCGTTTCGTCCGACTTACAGAAGACCAGCTGGATCAGGCTGCTAAACAAATGATTCAGATGGATGCAATCAAAAAACAGCTTCTTGATCTGGAAGTTAAGGTTGAAGAAAATAAATCCAGTAACGACGAGATCCTGAAGAGTTATCCTGTTATGCCGCAGGATCTTTTAAATTATAAGGAAGATATCCGCAGCATCGTTTGGGGCGACGCCTTTGTTGTGGAGCATGCCTATGCCCGCTATTTTAATTTCGGTGATCACGCCCTTGGGTTAGGTGTAAGGAGATCCTTTACTAAGTATTTTTACGACAAATGCAGATTTGAAATCATGGATATCCACAGAACCGCAATGACCCGCTATGAAATCGATGCCCTGAATCATAGGGCGGATCTGTTTTTGGTGGGCGGCGGCGGCCTGATCCATTCCGCAGATAATAAACATTGGCTTTTTAATCTTGATACCGGCTTGATTGATTATCTCAAATGCCCGACCGTGTTTTACGCCCTCGGATATAATCAGTATTACGGTCAGGATTCATTGACAGGAAAAAATGAAATTGAACTCAATCTTGAGGCTCTGAAATCGAAAGCTTTGTCTTTTTCCGTTCGCAACGATACTTCAAAAGAGAAATTGGCCGCTATGGGTTTTGATTTTCCGGAAGTCCCCGATCCCGGTTTTTTCGTAGGCTGCGATCACCCCGTGCCGGATATCAAAGGGAAATATGTGGTCTTGCAGCTTGCCTACGATACTCCGAAGTGGCGAGGGATCGAAACAGAAACGTTTGTAAACAATTTTAAAAAAATCATTCAATATCTAGTCAGCTTGGACTATACCGTTGTTCTTACGCCGCATACGTTTCTGGATATTGAAATTACAAAACTTGTCCTGGATGCCGTCGGGAACGCCCGCGTGTTCTCCTGGAACTGGTATGAAATGATCCGGGACGAGAATGTCAGCCGGGGGCTCGGTTATTATCAGCATGCCGATTTTGTTATCGCCATGAGAGGGCACGCCCAGATCTGTCCGATCGGGATGGGAGTTCCGGTCATCAGTGTCGCAACGCATTATAAAAATTTTGGATTGATGGACAAGCTTGGTATGAACGATTACGTCCTGACTCCAAATGATGAAAACTTTGTTGAAAAAATGATCTTCCTTATCGATTCGACAATAAAAAACAATGTGCAGTTGCGGGAAAACATCGGAGTACTTACCACAGAAATGAACCAAAAGACAATGAAGTTTCTGAAAGAACTGCGTGGTAAATACGAAGGACTCGGTATGAAAAAATTTATTAATTAGTTGATACATTCTATAAATCCGGTGGATTTAAGGAGTTTTAGGACACCAATGAACGAGTGTACGGAGAACCGTATAGACAGCAGTGCTGTCCCGCAGGCTGACGTTGACGTCGTCATCCCCTGCTTCGGGAATTACGAACGGCTGCCGGAAACCATCCGCTCCGTTCTGGAGCAGGATGCCCGGATCGGAACCGTTGTTCTTTCGGATGACGGTTCCGGGAAGCCGTTTCCCGAAGCGGTGCTCGCTTTAATTGCCTCCTCGAAGATCCCGTACATTGTCCGACAAAATGAAAACAACAAAGGCACGGTTCGACACCTGAATCAGGCGGCTGCTCTGTGCCGAAGCCGTTACGTTAAATTTCTCTCTCCGGGGGATACGTTCCTTTTGCCCTCTTCGCTGAGCCTGCTGGTCGGATTTGCGGACCGGCATACGGATGCTCCGGCCGTGACCTCCCGTGCCAGGATATGCGGCCCATCCTCCGAAGCGGACTATTATGTGTTCCCTCAGCAGTGGCGCAAAAAGTTGTTTGACGGAAGCGAGTTCGAATCCCTCTGCCGTTTTAATTTCATCAGCGCGGCAGGTTCCCTTTACCGAAGGGATTTCTTTCAGTGTCTGGGAGGGTTCGACACGGATTACCGACTGCTGGAAGACTGGCCCGCGTGGCTCAGGCTAACACGAACCGGTTACGGCATCCCCTGCCTGTGGGAAGTGACCTGCTGCTATGAGATGGGCGGCGTCAGCAGCCAAAACGCGAATGCGTACCTCGCGCCTTCGCTCCGGGAGGATATGCTTCTCTGCTACGAGAAAGAGATTCTTCCCTACTCCGGTGAATTCGAACGCGGGATCCGCCGCGGGATTCGCTACCGCTGTGATCTGCTTAAGGGGACAGGTTCTTTATCGCTTTTTCTTCATTATCCCCTTCTGCACGCCGTTTTCAGCGGAAAAGCCACCGTCAAAATGCTTCTGGCCCGTCTGAATTCAAAAAGTCATAAAGAGGCGTCAAAATGATCACAAACACGAAAATGATATCCTTTCAGGACCACAGCGGTAAGCTTGGGCATCTCGTGGCCATCGAGGGAAACCGGGACGTGCCGTTCGAAATCAAAAGAGTATATTATATTACCGGTGTGCCGGAACACGTGACGCGCGGCTTCCATTCCCACCGGAAGCTGGAGCAGGTCCTTTTGTGTCTGAACGGAGAAGTAAAGATTCGCGTAAAGACCCCGCGGGAAGAAGAAACCGTAGTGCTGAACGATCCTTCGAAGGGACTCTTTATCGGACATATGGTCTGGCGGGAAATGTTCGACTTTACCCCCGGTGCCGTCCTGATGGTGCTCGCATCGGAGTATTATACCGAGGACGATTACATCCGGGATTACGGCCAATATTCAGCGGAAGCAAATAATTTCTTTAAGGAATGATGATAATGAAAGTACCTTTTGTCAGCCTGGAGGTTATGCATGGAGAAATCCACGACCAGCTAACCGGCGCGTTTCAGGACTTGCTTTCCGAAAACTGGTTTATCCAGGGGAAGCACTGCCAAGAATTCGAAGCGGAATACGCGGCTTACTGCGGTGTGAAAGAATGCGTCGGGTGCGGAAACGGTCTTGACGCTATTTCACTGATTCTGCGCGGCATGGGGATCGGCCCCGGCGACGAAGTTATTGTGCCTTCCTTTACCTTTATCGCCACGGCTCTTGCGGTCGTTTACACGGGCGCCATGCCCAAGTTCGTCGAAGTAAACGAAAACACCGTTCTGATTGATCCGAGCCGTATCGAACAGGCGATTACCGAGCGTACAAAGGCGATCATCGCGGTGCACCTTTACGGACAGCCCGCGCCGATGGCGGAAATCTGCGCCATCGCGAAAAAGCACGGTCTCGCCGTGATTGAGGACGCGGCACAGGCACACGGCGCCGTCTATCAGGGCCGTCACGTGGGTGCCCTCGGGGACGCGGCTGCGTTCAGTTTTTATCCGGGCAAAAATCTGGGGTGTCTGGGCGACGGCGGCGCTGTCGTAACAAATGACACCGAACTGGCGGAGCGCGTCCGCGCAATCGGCTGCTACGGCACGAAGAAAAAATATGTCCACGAATACATGGGCGTTAATTCCCGGCTGGATGAGCTGCAGGCAGCTTTCCTCTCGATTAAGCTGAAACATCTTGATGCATGGAATGAAACAAGAAAAGCCGTCGCGCGCAGGTATCTTGCGGAAATCCGCAACCCGCTGATTCATCTCCCAACCGTCGAGCAGGGCGATCACGTGTGGCATCTGTTCGTCGTTCGGTGCGAGGAGAGAGACCGCCTGCGCGGCTATCTCGAAGATCTCGGCATCGGAACGAACATTCATTATCCCATCCCCATGCACCTGCAAAAGGCTTTTGAGCAGTACCACATTCCAGAGGGAACCTTCCCCATCACCGAAAAGCTGGCGAAAACCGTGCTGAGCATTCCGATGTTTTACGGGATGACACGCGAGCAGGTCGATTACGTTATCCAGGCAATGAACGATTTCCACTGAGGTTACCGCTTCCGTTCGGCCTCAGCGGTCCAATCCATTGAGAAATTTCGAGGGACTTATGATCAACAGCTTATACACTTATTTCAGGGGTCTGGTAAAATACCGTTGGCTCCTGCGACAGTTGATTGCCCGGGACAACAAGGTTAAATACAAGCGTTCCCTGTTGGGATATGCATGGAGCATCCTGAATCCGCTGCTGATGATGTCTGTTATGACGGCGGTTTTTTCGGGGATGTTCCGGTTTGACATTCCAAACTTTCCGATCTATTTTATCTGCGGCAATCTTATTTTTTCCTTTTTTCAGGAGTCGACCACCATGTCCATGGGTTCCATCATTTCGAATGCAGGGCTGCTTAAGAAGGTCTACATTCCGAAGTACATCATGCCCCTTTCTAAAACGATGTCCTCCTTCGTTAACCTGTGGTATTCTCTGGTTGCGCTGTTCCTGATTCTGATTGTGACGAGGACAAGGTTCCAGTGGACTTTGCTGCTGATTCCCCTGCCGCTGCTCTATCTGTTCTTCTTTTCGTTCGGCATCGGGCTGCTGCTGTGCGTTCTGGCCACCTTTTTCCGGGACGCCCTGTATCTTTACAATGTGTTTATCACCGCGCTCATGTATTTAACCCCAATCTTTTATCCGATCAGTGCGGTTCCCGACGTGATCAAAAAGATTATCTACTGGAACCCGCTTTATTATTTTGTGCTGATGCTGCGGCAGCTCGTTTTGGACGGAACCCTGCCTACCCTGAAGCTGCACCTTGTCTGCATTTCTTTCGTCATCATGAGTCTGACCGTGGGGCTGACCGTATTCTATAAAAATCAGACGAAGTTTTTCCTTTATATTTAGGAGCCGGTTATGGAAAATGTGATTTCAGTTGAAAATGTATCCATGGTCTTTAATCTGGCCAACGAACGGATTGACAGCATAAAGGAATATATCATTCGAGCCCTGAAAGGCAACTTGAATTACGAGCCTTTCGTCGCGCTGAAAGACGTCAGCTTCCAGATCGGACGAGGAGAATCCGTCGGCATTGTAGGAGCCAACGGTTCCGGAAAAAGCACCGTTTTAAAGTGCATCAGCGGCATCTACAAGCCTACAAGGGGAAAAATCCGGACGAAGGGCCTTCTCGCTCCGCTGATTGAATTGGGGGCCGGTTTTGACGGCGACCTGACCGCAAGAGAAAATATTTACCTCAACAGCGCCATTATGGGACTCAACCAGAAATTTGTTGAAAGTAAATTCGACGAGATCGTGGATTTTTCCGAACTCAGGCCGTTTTTGGATGTAGCCGTAAAGAATTTTTCTTCCGGTATGGCCGCACGTCTCGGATTTGCCCTGGCCAGCGTGGTCAACCCGGAAATTTTGATCGTAGATGAAATTCTTGGGGTCGGAGACGCCGCGTTTCAGAAAAAATGCGGCGAAAAAATGGAACAGCTGCGCTCCAACAACGCGACCATGCTGCTGGTTTCGCACGACATCAATCAGGTAAAAGCTCAGTGTGACCGAGCAATCTGGCTGAAAAAAGGCGTTCTCGTGATGGATGGAAACGCATTGGAAGTCTGTGAAGCATATGAAAACTGGACGAAAAATCACTCAGCCTTTGAATCGGAGGCTTCCTCATGACGGATTCTGCAAAACAGTTTCCGCTTGTGACGGTTGCCGTCGTATCTTATGAGCAGGAAAACGAGCTGTACGGATGTCTGGACTCCGTACTGATGCAGGATTACCCCAATCTGGAGCTGCTGCTCTGCGACGACGGCAGCCGAAGCTTTGATTCAGCAAAAATCAGAGAATATGTTGATGCCCGCAGAAAAACAAATCTTCGTAATTTCGGACTGTACCACCGAAGCGAAAACGGGGGCACCGTGCTCAACTGCAATGCGGCCGTCTCAAACGCGTCAGGCGAAATCATTAAGATTCTGGCCGCCGACGACCGACTTTATGCCGCCGACACGATTTCATTGATTGCCGCGCAGTTCCGGGAACACCCTGCCCTTATTTTAGCCGGGCGAGGCCGCTGTTACCTGCGTGACGGAACCCACACGGAGCAGTATTATCCGACGGGAAATGAGATTCTTCTCATGAAGGAAGCCGGTCCCGATGAAATGCTGCGCCTGTTATGCACGCGCCCCTGGAGCTGTATTCTTGCTCCCGCGGCCGCATTCCGGAAGGACGTTTTTTCTGAAACCGGCCTGTTCGACACCTCCTACCGGTATCTTGAGGACTGGCCGTTTTGGATCAAAGCCTGCGCAATGGGAATACCGATTCATATCTGCGAGCAGGTGTTCGTCTGGTACCGGTTCGGCGGCGTATCCAGCCTGCAGGAAAAAAGCGGGGCTGCTGCCGCCGTGCAGCGGACGTTTTTGCAGGAATGCAGGCAAGTGCTGACCCGGGAAGGAATCCCCCGGATGAAAAGTGCCGGAGGCCCGTGGCGCGTCCTTCAGTGCAGACTGTCCATTGACATTCTACACATGCGGGAAGTCAGGGCTCTGGACTGGGCCGGCTGGCCGCGCTTCCGCAGACTCCGGTATCTGTCGGCACATCTGCCCGCCCTGCTTTACCAGAAGATTCTCGGCGCGATCGGAAATTCAAAATATCTTCCTTGGAAATTTACGCTGCCGTTTTTGCTTGCGGGATGCCTTCTTACAGCGATTTGGGCAGCTTCCGGACCCGGCGTCTGGAAAAGTCTCTGCGGTGGAGCCGCCATCGTATGCGGTGCGGCGGCGGCCGGATACTCCTTGGCAAACGGAATCCTTTGGGCTGCAAATTATTGCCTGAGATTAAAACACGCTGCAAAATGAGGGGCGCAGCACCCGACAGATTGGAGAAGGGACTATGGAAAAGCTTCTGGTAAGCGTGGCGGTACTGTCCTATAACAATTACCGCTATATTAAGGACTGTGTGCGGTCTATTCTTCAGCAGGATTACCCGCGGATTCAGCTGATCATCAGCGACGACTCCTCTTCGGATTTCGACGCTGAAGAAATATCCCGGTATATCGAAGAGCATAAACAGGGAAACCTGGAAAGCGTCACGATCCACCGGATGGACAAAAACGGTGGGACCTCTAAGAACTTTAACTATGCTCTGAGCCTTGCCCGGGGCAAATATGTAAAGTTCATCGCCGCCGACGACCTGTTCTATGACAAAGCCTCCCTGAGCCTTCTGGTCAGCACGGCGGAAAGCTGCGGCAGCAATGTCGTGATTGCGCGGGCCCCAAATTACGACATGTACCTGGAGCGCCAGGAATGGACCTATCCCAGCGATGAGAATTGGAAACGCATGACCACCGCGGGGCAGAAGGAGTTTTTCGGCATGATGTCCGAATACTGTCTGATTTGTTCACCAGCAACGATTTATAACCGGGAATTTCTGGCCGGTCACGGCGGCGCAGACGAAAGTTACCGCCTCATTGAAGACTGGCCCTTATGGATGGAAATGATCCGGGAGGGAGATCCGTTCACGTTTCTTAATAAGCCGGTGATAATTTATCGAAACGGAGGGGTTTCAACTGGTAAAAACAACTCCTCCTATGCTATTTACCAAATCGAGCATGCTAAAGTGATTAAAAATGAATGCCTGCCTTACCGGAATATGTTCGCCAATAAAAGGCAATATAAAAAAGCAAAGCAAAGCGAACGGCGGCACCGCTGCGACGGACTGAAACAGCTGCACTGGAGCGAATACGGTATTTTGCAGAAACTGCTGTTCATTCTGACTTTCTTCGGCGTTTATTGGCACAAACTTCTGGAAGTGATCATTCGCCCCGCATTTTCCGTTCTGGAGCGCTCCAAGCGAAACATGATGGTC
>JAEWRF010000100.1 GCA_023460155.1 Bacillota bacterium
GAAAAACAGCCGTACGGCAAGCGCCGAGACGACGACGGCGGTCAGGTCCCCCGTCAGCGCGGCGGGAATGGTATGGCGCGACTTCCGAATATCGACGGCTCCGAAATAGACGGCTATCGCATAGAACGTAGTCTCCGTCGCACCCGACATCACGGAAGCCACCCGCCCGACGAAGCTGTCCGGCCCGGCGGATTTGAAAATCTGCGTCAGAATGGCGGTGGAACCGCTGCCGGAAACCGGCTTGATGAGCACAAGCGGCATCACCTGCGCCGGAAGGCCCAGCGCAGCCGCCGCGGGGGCGAGAAAGGAAGAAAGCAGGTCCAGCGCGCCGGAAGCGCTGAACATGGTTACGGCCATGATGAGGCCGATCAGAGAGGGCAAAATGGAGACGGCGGAGTGCAGCCCCTCCTTCGCCCCGTCGAGAAAGGTGTCAAACAGCGGGACATGGCGCACGAGTCCGAACAGGACGATGCACAGAATGACAACGGGAACCGCGTAGGTCCCGAGCTTATCCACGGAACCGCCCCTCCAGAAGCTTCGCGGTGCAGACGCCGGCCGCCAGTGCGCAGACGGAAGTCAGCCAGACGGCGGGAAGAATGTCGAACGGCGACGCCGACCCGTACTGGGCGCGCAGGGTTGCCATAAAGGTCGGAATCAGTTGGATGGATGCGGTGTTCACCACAACGAACATCGCCATGGAATTGTCCGCCGTCTGCGTGGGATTTTTCTTTTTCAGCTCCTGCATGGCGGCAATTCCAAGCGGTGTGGCGGCGTTGCCGAGCCCCAGCAGATTAGCTGTGATGTTCATGCACATCGCCTTTACCGCCGGGCTGTCCTTTTCGCACTGCGGGAAAAGCAGGCGCATCAGCGGCCGGAGGAGCTTTGCGAGGAGCTGCGTCGCGCCGGAGCGGTCGGCGATCTTCATCAGCCCGGTCCACGCGGCCATCATTCCTGCCATGGAGATGATCAGGGTGACAGCGCCGCCCGCACCGTTCAGTACGGCCGCAGAAAGCTCGGGCATCCGGCCCGTCACCGCGGCGCAGAGGATGCTCAGCAGAATCAGCCCCGCCCAAATGTAATTTAACAGTTTGTTCATCTCCCCGCTGAAAATCTCTTGTATAATTACTATTCAAAGTTATTTTTGACTATCCTATTTTTTCTCCAAAAATTTTTTCACTTTGTTCTCTACATTATGTTTACAAAAATGGAAAAATATCCTATAATTTGTCTGATCATATAAACCAAAGACGTTTTTAGCGAAAGGATGTCGTTACATTTGAAATCTACCGGAATTGTCCGCAAAGTTGATGAACTTGGTCGGATTGTGCTGCCGAAGGAGCTCAGGGTGGTCCTGAACATCAACGAAAAAGACCCCTTAGAGGTATTTGTGGACGAGGAAAACCGTATCATTCTGAAAAAATACGAGCCCGCCTGTATTTTTTGCAACGGAATGAATGGTATCGTCAATTATAAGGGGTATAATGTCTGCAGAGACTGCAGAGAGAAGCTCGGGGGAGATTTGTCGGAAGAGGGAAAGTGAATTGCTCCCCTTTTTCAGACGGATTTGTCTTGTTCCGGAACTTGTTTTGCGGAGAGGTGAAACAGAGTGGAACTGACGCAGGATCAAAAGCGTCTGCTGCGTGACTGTACGGAGGAGCTGCTCACGTCGTACAATGTGCGGCGAATGGAAACCTTTGTGCAGCACGCGGATGTTTCCTGTCTGGAGCACTGCGTTTCCGTTGCCCGCATGAGCCTTTGGGTCAGCGGAAAGCTCCGGCTCCGCGTGGACCGAAGAAGTATGGTGCGCGGCGCGCTTCTGCATGATTTCTTTTTGTATGACTGGCATGAAAAAAGCGACCGGAAGGGCCTTCACGGTTTTACCCATTCGAAAACCGCGCTGTGCAACGCACAGCGGGAATTCCGGCTGAACGACCGGGAGAAGGATATTATCGTAAAGCACATGTGGCCGCTGACCCCCGTGCCGCCCCGATGCAGAGAAGCGCTGATCGTCGGTTTTTCCGACAAATACTGTTCGCTGCTGGAAACACTCCGGCTCTACCCGAAGCATGGGTCCGTTTCATAAGACCACAGCAATAAGGACCGTCCGATATCGGACGGTCCTTAAAATAAGCACAGCAAGGTGCGCTTTGATCCGGCCCGAAAGGCTGTTTCAAGGCGCACTTTTTTTCGTCCTGTTTTTGGATTCTGCGAAGGGCGGGAGCTCTTCCGCTATTTTGTGAAAAGAAGAGCCGTTTCTTCATACCGGTCCTCAATCGGAAGAGGTTCGATCCGGTACCCGCCGTTCTTCCAGCAGCATTTCCTCGCCTCGGCGTTTTCCAGGCTCTGCAGAATGCGGTACCGCCCGTCCACGATTTCCAATGCGGTTCCGTTGTCCATTGCAATGGCGGGAATGTTGTGCGTACTTTTCATCATCCGTTTTAAATCTTCCTGCCGGGCCGGCTCAACGTCGTAATGCGGGCAGAGGAGCAGCGGGATCAGCCCCAGCCCCGTTACCCGGAGGAACAGCTCGCTCCCGCTCGCGAATTTCCGCGAGTCGGAGTTCCCGTAGCTGCACCAGCAGATTGCCCCGGCGCTGATTCCGCACAGCACCGTTCGGCCGCGGTAAGCGTCCCGGAGCAGGGCGTCGGTTTTAAATTTTCGGAGAAGGGACATCAGCCGGAGTGTATTGCCGCCGCCGACATAGATAATATCGGCCGTTTTGATTTTAACGGCGGTTGTCGCGAATTGCGGAAGGTCTTCTTCGGTCAGCCGGTCTGTCCTGCAGTGAAACCGGTTCCCATAGATTCCACGCATGACTTCATAATAGGAATCGGAATCTCCGCTCGCCAATCCGATGAACAAAAAATTCGGATTACTTTTCTCCGTCAGGGAAACGATTTCCCTGTCAAACGGCTCCGTTTCATAGGGGGTGCCGGGCCTTCCGTTTTCGCCCCCGCTGATCGCCACGATTCTGCCCATAGCTTTTTCTCCTTATACTGCAATAAAATAAACCGCGCCGAACGGCGCGGTCTTTTCATATAATCGACGGGGTCCTATCTGTGGAATTTCTCCACGATGTCGCGGACAGCCGCGACGATATAGTCGCTTTCTTCCTCCGTGAGCGTCGGGTACAGCGGCAGGGAAATAATGCGCTCAAAGTGCTTTTCCGTGTTCGGGTAATCCCCTTCCTTGATGCCGAAGCGCTTCGTATAGGCGCTCATTGCCGTCACGGGGATAAAATGAACGCTGGTGCCGACGTTGCGCTCATTCAGCTCCGTAATGAAGCGGTCGCGGTCGATGGTGAGAAGCTCCGGCACAACGCGCAGGACGTACAGGTGCCAGGAATGGGTGCAGTAATCGGGGACGAACGGCGGCTCAACGGCGTCAATCTTTGCAAATTCACGCTGGAATTTTTCCGCGATTTTCAGGCGCCGCTCCTGCATTTCCCCGATGCGGGAAAGCTGCACAAGGCCCAGTGCGGCCTGAATGTCGAACATGTTGTATTTAAACCCGGGCTCGCAGATGTCATAGTGCCAGGTGCCGCCCTTCGCGTAGCGGTTCCAGGCATTGTGGCTCATGCCCTGTCCGGCCCAGATGCGCGCCTTCGCGTCGATCTCGTCGCTGTCGGTCACAAGCATGCCGCCCTCGCCGGTGGTCAGGTTCTTCGTCGCGTAAAAGCTGTAGGCTGCCGTGCCCTTTAAATGGTTGCCGATCAGGCGGTCCTTGTAATAGCTGCAGAAAGCATGGGCGGCATCCTCCGAAACGAACAGGCCGTTCCGGTCCGCAAGCTCATAGATGCGGTCCAGGTCGCACACCTCGCCGCTGTAGTGAACCGGGACGACGGCTTTGGTTTTCGGGGTGATTTTTTTCTCAATTTCATCGGGATCGATGCACCCGGTTTTATAGTCGATGTCTGCGAAAACCGGCGTAGCGCCGACATGAATGATCGTGTTGGCGGTGGAGGCGAAGGTCATCGGCGTGGTGATTACTTCGTCGCCGGGACCGATTCCCGCCGAAAGCAGTGCCACGTGAAGTGCCGCCGTGCAGGAGTTCATGGCGACCGCGTGTTTTGCGCCGAGGTATTCGGCAAATTCCTTTTCAAATTTAACGGTGCGCGGGCCTTTCGCCACCCATTTTGATTTCAGGGTTTCTTCTACTTCAGCGCATTCCGCATCGGTAAGGTCGGGCAGATTATAGGGAATAAAAGTATCCCGCTTTTGAAAATCGCTCATATTTTCCATCCTTTTAATGCATTCGTTTTCGTTGTGGGGCCGGGTCTCAATTACGGAAATTATGATAGTCTCTTTTTTGGTCAAAGTCAATGAAAAGGGGGATATTGATTCGGCAATGATTGACTATGGGTTTTGTTAGGGATATAATATACAGGTTAAAGCGGAATTTTGCATCTCCGCGAGAATTTCTTTCGAAATTTCCATTTTTATTAAGGAAACGGTGGCTAAAAAGTGGATGAGGCGAAAAGCTATTATGTGCACCCCAGCGCCTGTGTAGACGAGGGAGCAAAGGTCGGCGCCGGGACGAAGATTTGGCATTTCTGCCATATCGGGGCGGGAAGCGAGATCGGCGAGAACTGCTCCGTCGGCCAGAACGTGTTTGTCGCGCCCGGGGTGAAGATCGGCAGCTTCTGCAAGATCCAGAACAATGTCTCCGTATACGAGGGTGTGGAACTGGGCGATTACGTGTTCTGCGGCCCCTCGATGGTTTTTACAAACGTGCAGCGTCCGCGCTGCAAATACCCCCAGCGCGGGGCGCAGTTTTACGCCCATACGCCGATCGGCGAGGGTGCGAGCATCGGGGCGAACGCGACCATCGTCTGCGGTCACCGCATCGGGAAAAATGCATTCATCGCGGCCGGCAGCGTTGTGACAAAAGATGTTCCGGACCACGCGATCATGATGGGAAATCCGGCGCGCCGGCGCGGCTGGGCCTGCGAATGCGGAGCAAAGCTCGGGGAAGACCTTGTCTGCCCCAAATGCGGGCGCAGATATCGGGAAGAAGAGAACGGCCTCAGAGAGGAAGCAAAATAGATGAACAAAATAGCGTTTAACGATCTCGGCGCACAGTACCGCCATTTAAAACCGGAAATCGACGCGGGAATCGCCGAAGTAATTGAAAGCTGTCACTTTATTTCCGGCCCTCAGGTGACCAAGCTGGAAGAAGAGCTTGCAGCCTATGTCGGCAGAAAACACTGCGTGGCGAGCGGCAGCGGAACGGATGCGCTGCTGATGCCCCTGATGGCGAAGAAAATCGGTGAAGGGGACGCCGTATTTGTACCGGCCCTCACTTTCTTCGCGTCTGCGGAGGTTGCCAGCCTGACGGGCGCGACCCCGGTTTTCTGTGACGTTGATCCGGAGACGTTTAATCTGGACCCGGCTTCGTTGGAAGCGCAGATCGAAAAGACGTTCCGCGAGGGAAAATTAAAGCCCCGCGCCGTCATTGCGGTGGACCTGTTCGGTCAGCCGGCGGACTTCCCGGCAATTCAAAAAATCTGCGACCGCCACGGTTTGCTTCTGATGGAAGACGCCGCGCAGGGGTTCGGCGGCGCCATCGGCGAGAAAAAAGCCTGTTCCTTCGGGGATGTTTCCGCGACCAGCTTTTTCCCGGCCAAGGCGCTCGGCTGTTACGGAGACGGCGGTGCCATCTTCACCGATGACGACGAACTGTACGGGATTATTTCTTCCATTCGGGTTCACGGCAAAGGTTCCTTTAAATATGATAATGTTCGTCTGGGGCTCAACGCGCGGCTCGATACTCTTCAGGCGGCGATTCTGCTGCCGAAGCTGCACGCCTTCGACGAAGAAAACGAGCACCGGCGCAAGGCGGCCGATCTTTATTCGAAACTGCTTGCGGGCAGCTTCCAGACTCCGGTTATCAAAGACGGATTTTCTTCCGGATTCGGGTATTATACCGTAAAGGCCAAAAGCAAAGAGCAGCGGGAAAAAGTGCTGGCCGGTTTGAAAGAAGCGGGAATCCCTTCCATGATCTATTATCCGATTCCCCTGCATCTGCAGAAGGTGTACGAGCCGCTCGGCTACAAAAAGGGTGATCTGCCCACGGCGGAAGCGCTCTGCAACGTTGTTTTCAGCCTCCCGATGCACGGTTATATCACGGAGGAAGAAATAGAATATATATGCAGGACTCTGAAAAATATCTGATGATGAATGAGGGAAAAATATGTCGAATGTAAAAGCGGAGCTGTTGGAAAAAATTGAAAAAAAGACGGCCGTCGTCGGCATTGTAGGTCTTGGCTACGTCGGGCTGCCTCTTGCGGTGGAATTCGCCAAAGCCGGGTTTAAGACGATCGGCTTCGATGTACAGTCCAAAAAAGTGGATTCCGTCAATGCGGGGCACAACTATATCGGCGATATCGTCGGCGACACCCTGAAAAACGTGGTGGAGGCTAAAAAGCTTACCGCCACTTCCGATTTTTCCTTTATCAAGGATGTGGACGCCGTCGCCATCTGCGTGCCGACTCCGCTGGACAAGTACCAGCAACCGGACATCAGCTATGTGAAGGGCTCCACCGAATCGGTCGCGAAATACGTTCACGCCGGCATGGTGATTATTCTGGAATCCACCACGTACCCGGGCACGACGGAAGAGCTTTTGAAGCCGATCCTCGAGTCCGCCGGTCTGAAATGCGGCGAAGATTTTTACCTCGCGTTCTCTCCGGAGCGCGTCGATCCGGGCAACAAGGAATATAAAACCAAGAATACCCCGAAGGTAGTCGGCGGCATCGGCCCGGATTCCACGACCGTAGCGGCCGCTCTGTACCGCAGCGTGCTGGCGGGCGGCGTGTTTGAGGTTTCCACCCCGGCCGTGGCTGAGATGGAAAAACTGCTGGAAAACACCTACCGCAACATCAACATCGGCCTTGCGAACGAAATGGCGATCATCTGCCACCGTATGGGCATCAACGTCTGGGAGGTCATCGAAGCCGCCAAGACGAAGCCGTACGGATTCCAGGCCTTTTATCCCGGCCCGGGCCTCGGCGGGCACTGCATTCCGCTCGACCCGTTCTACCTCGCGTGGAAGGCGCGTGAATTTGATTATCACACCCGTCTGATCGAGACCTCCGGCGAGATCAACACCGGAATGCCGGAATATGTTCTGCAGCGCGCCATGACGGTGCTCAACCGCGACAAAAAGGCGCTGAACGGCTCCAAGGTTCTCGTGCTTGGCGTCGCCTACAAGGCGGACATCGACGATTACCGCGAGAGCCCGGCCCTGAACGTCATTGATCTGTTTATCCGCGAGGGCGCCGACACGACCTACTATGATCCGTTCATTCCGGAATACCGGCACAAGGGCAAGACCCATACCGGAGCGAAGGAACTGACCGACGCAATGCTGAAGGAAGCCGATATCGTCGTGATCTGCACGGCGCATTCCACCTTCGACTACAACCGGATTCAGAAGCTTTCTCAGGAAGTGTTCGATACCCGGAACGCCATGAAGGACGTCAAGGACCGCTCAAACATCGAACTCCTCTAAAGATTGAAATCCCCCGTTTTCCAACGAGAGCGGGGGACTTTTTCGGGGTGGCGCGACGCCGCTGTCAAAGGCCCGCCGTTTAGCCGGTGCGGTGATTTAACCGATACGGGCGGGACGGACGTGGGATGCTCCCGGGACGTTGCACGACTTTTTTTGAATAGAGAGCTATGAATTTTCCAAAACTAAAAAATAGGTGATTGTAATGAAAAAATATCGTTTTGCTCTGATCGGATGCGGACGGATCTCCAAAAATCATATCGCCGCGGCGATTGCGAATCAGGAGATTATGGAGCTTGCCGCGGTTTGTGACCCGGTGACGGCGAACGCGGAGAAGAAGGCGGCCGATTATTTTGCCGCCACAGGGAAAAAGCCCGCAATCTACGCCGATTACAAAAAGATGCTGGAGGAGCTGCCGGTTGACTGCTGCTCGATTGCGACCGAGAGCGGCTACCACGCCGCCATCGCGCTCGACTGCATCCGCCATGGCAAGAACGTGCTGGTGGAGAAGCCGATGGCGCTCAACACAAAAGACGCTGAGCAAATGATCAGCGAAGCAAAAGCGAAGGGCGTTACGCTCGGCGTGTGCCACCAGAACCGCTTTAACGCGCCCGTTCAGCAGCTGCACAAGGCGCTCACGGACGGCCGGTTCGGCAAGCTGGTCAACGGAACTGCGCGCATCCTCTGGAACCGCACGATGCCTTACTATGAGCAGGCTCCGTGGCGCGGCACCTGGGCGCAGGACGGCGGCACGCTGATGAACCAGTGCATTCACGGAATCGACCTGCTGCAGTGGAACCTAGGCGGGGAACCGGATACCGTCATGGCGATGACGGGCAACTATCTGCGCGACATCGAGGCCGAGGATTTCGGCTCAATCCTGATCCGCTTCAAGAACGGCGCGATCGGCATTGTAGAAGGAACCGCCTGCATTTACCCGAAAAACCTGGAAGAGACGCTTTCCATTTCCGGAGCTACCGGCACGGCGGTGATCGGCGGCCTTGCCGTCAACCGCGTGCAGACCTGGAATTTCTCCGCTCCGGCGGAGCAGGATGCCGAGGTGGAGAAGCTGGCAGGCACCGACCCGAAGGACGTATACGGCAGCGGGCACAACGCGCTCTATAAAAACTACATCGAAGCCGTGGATTCCCACACCGACCCGCTCGTAAGCGGCACGGAGGGCATCAAGGGCATGAAGATCATTCTGGCAGCGTACAAGTCGCAGAAGACGGGCACGGCTGTAAAATTCGACGGACTCGACTTCTCCACGCTGGAGATGTCGCACGACGACGTCGCGGTGAAATAAGGCGGATGAGCATGAAGATTGTAACCGTAGTCGGCGCGCGTCCGCAGTTTATCAAGGCGTCGGTGGTTTCCCGGGCGCTTAAACCGGTTTGTGAAGAAGTGATTGTGCACACCGGGCAGCATTACGACCGGAACATGTCGGACGTGTTTTTCGAGGAGCTGCAGATTCCGCACCCGGCCTATAACCTCGGGGTCGGCTCGGGCTCGCACGGCAAGCAGACCGGCGAGATGCTGATGAAAATTGAAGAAGTGATTTTCACGGAGAAGCCGGATGTGCTGCTTGTTTACGGCGACACCAACTCCACGTTGGCCGGTGCTCTGGCGGCTTCCAAGCTGCACATCCCGGTGGCGCACGTGGAAGCGGGCCTGCGCTCCTACAACAGGCGCATGCCGGAGGAGCAGAACCGCGTGCTGACCGATCACATTTCCGAGTGGCTGTTCTGCCCGACGAAAACCGCCGTGGAAAACCTCGCCAAAGAGGGGATCAGCAGGGGCGTATCGGTTACCGGGGACGTCATGCTTGATTCCGTCCAGCATTTTCTCCGTCTCGCAAAGCAGGACCCTGCAAAGACGGCAATTTACGGTACGCTCGGAATCACGCCGAAAGGCTACCGCCTGGCGACGCTGCACCGTGCGGAGACGACCGACGGCGGGCTCCCGGCGGTTAAACGGATCTTCGACGCGTTTGAGCGGCTCCCCGAGCCGGTGGTGATCCCGATCCACCCGCGCACCCGTCCGCTCGCCGAGGAAGCGGTGAAAGAATACGGTTACCGCAATATCCGGCTGATCGATCCCGTCGGGTATCTCGAGATGCTCCTGCTGACGAGCGGCTCCCGTCAGGTGCTGACCGATTCGGGCGGGCTGCAGAAGGAAGCGTGGTTCATGGAGGTCCCCTGCGTGACGCTCCGCTCCGAGACGGAGTGGGTGGAAACGCTCGAGGGGAACTGGAATGTTCTTGCTTCTCTGGAGACGGAAGATATTTTAAGCAAGGCCCTGCATACCGTGCCGGATTTTTCGGCGCGTAACCGGAAACCCTTCGGCGACGGCAACGCCTCCGGGAAAATCGCTTCCGCGCTTGCGGAGTGGGGGAAATCGCTGGAATGAACATCATCTATATCAATCACTACGCGGGCTCGGATCGGCACGGCATGGAGTTCCGCCCGTTCTTCATGGCCAAGCGCTGGGCACAGCAGGGCCATCAGGTTACGATCGCTGCAAGTTCCTTTTCCCATCTTCGTACGAAGAACCCGGAAATCGGGGAGAAAAAATTCGAAGAGCAAATGCTTGACGGAATTCGCTATTTCTGGATTCACGGGAATTCCTATCAGGGCAACGGAATGGGACGCATCAAGAATATGCTCTCGTTCCTTTCCGGGCTGTACAAATACGAAAAGCAGATTGCGGCGCAGGGAAAGCCGGACGCGGTCATTGCTTCCTCGACCTACCCGCTTGACATTTACCCCGCGCGCCGCATCGCAAAGAAGTACGGGGCCATGCTGATTTACGAGGTGCACGATCTTTGGCCTTTGAGCCCGATTGAGCTGGGGGGTATGAGTCCGCACCATCCCTACATCATGCTGATGCAGGCGGCGGAAAATTACTGCTACCGCCACAGCGATTATGTTGTGTCGCTGCTCCCCAACGCGAAAGAGCACATGGTGGAGCATGGGCTTAAACCGGAGAAATTCGTCTTTATCCCGAATGGCATTGTCAAGGCAGACTGGGAACGGCCGATGGCCGATATGCCGGTTTATTGCGATAAGTTCCGGGAATACCGGGAAGAGGGCAATTTTCTCATCGGGTATACCGGCGCGCACGGTATCGCCAACGCCTTGGACAGTTACGTGGAGGCCGGCGAAATGCTGCGCGGCAAAAGAATCAAGCTGCTTTCCTTCGGACCGGGCCCCGAACGCGACCGCCTGATTCAGAAGGTGCATGACCTCGACCTTGACGAAGTGGTGGAATTTCTGCCGCCGGTCAGGCGCGGGCAGGTTCCGGAGCTGCTGGATCAGCTGGACGCACTGTATATCGGGCTGCAGCGCCAGCCGCTGTTCCGTTTTGGGGTGAGCCCGAATAAGCTGATGGACTATATGATGGCAGGAAAGCCTGTGATTTTCGCCATAGACGCGCCGAACGATATGGTAAAGGACGCAGGCTGCGGCATCTCCATTCCGCCGGAGGACAGCGCTGCCATCGCACAGGCTGCAGAGCAGCTTGCCGCACTCCCCAGGGAAGAGCTGGATGCAATGGGCAGGCGCGGGCGCGAGTATATTCTGGAAAACAATGAATACGACGTTCTGTCACAGAAATTCCTCGACGTTTTCAGCAGACCTAAAATCAAATAAGAAATTTATAATGCCGTCTTCCGGTGCTTTGCACCGGCGGGCGGTTTGTTTTTATCCGGAATGAATGGTTACAGCGCGTTAACCAAGGTTACATGAAGATGAAAGGCATATGAATGAAATATGAACTTCTGATTACAAATCGTTTATTCCAATTGACAATTTCCGCGGCCCTGTTATAATTAATCCATTAAAATGAGAAAACGGTGAAAGAGGGCTTCAGCGGCAGTGCACAATAACGTAGTTTTCTATCTGGAGCAGACCGCGCAATCCCGTCCGAACGGGACGGCCTACGCGGACGAAAAGGAATCCGTCACATTTTCGGAATTGAGAGACCGGGCGCGCGCGGTTGCCGGCAGAATCTTTGAGATTACGGGGGACTCCATCAATATCCCCGCGGTTGTTCTGCTCCCGAAAAGCGTCGCCTGTCTGACCGCCTTTTTTGGCATTACCTACAGCGCAAATTTCTATACGCCGCTTGACGTAACCTCTCCGCAGGCGCGGCTGGAAAAGATCATCGAAACGCTGCGGCCCGGGTTCGCGGTCGCCTGCGCAGATACGCTGCCGCTTGCGCGCGCACTCGGCTTTTCGGAAAGCAGCATCGTCCTTTTGGAGGATGCGGTGCACCATGAAATCCCGGAGGAAAAAATCGGACGGGCGCTCGCCCGCAAGGTCGACACCGATCCGCTCTATGTTCTGTTCACCTCAGGCTCGACCGGCGTGCCGAAGGGCGTGACGATCTGTCACCGCTCCGTGTTGGATTACATTGAATGGTGCTGTGAAACCTTCCGGTTTGATGAGCGGACCCGGTTCGGGAATCAGGCGCCGTTTTTCTTTGATAATTCCATATTGGATATTTACTGCACGCTCAAAACAGGCGCGTCGATGGTCATTATCCCGGAGCGTCTGTTCAGTTTCCCAATTAAGCTCACCGAATTTCTGGACGAGCGGGAGATCAACACAATCTTCTGGGTGCCTTCGGCGCTGATTCACACCGCGAATTCCGGCGTGCTGGAAAAGCATTGCCCAAAATTTCTGGAAAAGGTGCTGTTCTGCGGCGAAGTCATGCCGAACAAACAGCTCAATATTTGGCGCAGGGCTCTGCCGCAGGCGATGTACGCCAACCTGTACGGGCCGACCGAAATCACCGATGTGTGCGCGTATTTTATGGTGGACCGGGAGTTTTCCGACGACGAATCTCTGCCGATCGGGTATCCCTGTGCCAATACGGACATTCTGGTACTTAAGGAAGACGGTACGGCGGCAGGGGATGGGGAAACCGGGGAGCTCTGTGTGCGGGGCACTTCCCTTTCGCTGGGGTATTACAACAATCCGGAAAAGACCGCTCAGGCGTTTGTGCAGAACCCGCTGAACCGAAGTTATCCGGAACTGATTTATAAAACGGGTGATCTTGTTAAATATAATGAACGGCACGAGCTGATTTATCTGTGCCGCAAGGATTTTCAGATCAAACATATGGGCCACCGCATTGAAATCGGGGAGATCGAAACCGCCGTAACGGCTCTGCCGGGGATGGAGAGCGGCTGCATTGTAAACGACGAATCGGCGAACCAGATCGTCCTGTTCTATCAGTCGCAGAGCCTGAAAGATGCGGATATTCTGCGGGGGCTCAGGGCGCAGCTGCCGAAATACATGCTTCCGAACCGAATGGTAAAGCTTCTGAGCATGCCGCTCAACGGCAACGGAAAAATCGACCGCGTGAAGCTGAAAAGCAGCTTAGCGCAGGAATGAGGAAAACAATGGAAGAACAAATCCTGAACATACTTAAGGAATTCCGGCCGGATGTGGATCCGCGCGGCCGGGAGGACCTGATCGACGGAGGACTGCTTGATTCGCTGGATATCGTCAATATTGTGGCGGAGTTCGAATCGGTGTTCGATGTTTCCATCCCGGTGGAAGAAATCGTGCCGGAGAACTTCAATTCCGCCGGGGCCATGAAGAAGATGATCGACCGGCTGAAGGACGAGGAATAGGCGGGGAAAAAACATATGCCGTTCAATTCGTTCCAGTTTTTTCTGTTTTTCCCGGTTGTGGGGCTGCTTTATTATGTGATACCGGCAAAGTACCGCTGGATGGAGCTTCTGGCGGTCAGCTATTTTTTCTATCTGTTCACGGGTTTCCGGTTCGTGGCGTTCCTGCTCTGCACCACCGCCACGGCTTATCTGGGCGGCCTCGTCATGGGGGAGGCCGACAAAAGCCTTGCGCTTCTGCTCGCGCCTGAAAACTGCCTCTCCAAGGAACAGAAGAAAGAGGCGCGCGCTCAGTGCAAGCGGAAGAAAAAGCAGATTGCCGCCATGGTGCTGTGCGTCAATTTCGGAATTCTGGCCGTGCTGAAATACCTGAACTTCTTTGACGGAACGGTCGACGCACTGCTCCGTCTGTTTCACGCTCCGGGCGCTCTGCCGATGCTCCGCCTGGTGCTGCCGCTCGGCATTTCGTTCTATACGTTCCAGGCAATGGGCTATGTGATCGACGTTTACCGGGGGAAGTTCCCGCCGGAAAGGAATCCGGCGAAGTTCGCGCTGTTCCTCGCGTTTTTCCCGCAGATACTGGAAGGCCCCATCGGGCGCTACAGCGACCTTGCACCGCAGCTGTACGCTCCCCATGAGCTGGATTACGACGGCGCCAAGTATGCTTTGCAGCTGATGCTCTGGGGCTATTTTAAAAAAGTCGTCATCGCGGACCGTGCGGCCATTCTGGTTAATATGGTCTACAAGGATTACCACGCTTACAGCGGGCTGCAGGTTGCCTTCGTTTCGGTTGTTTACGCCGTGCAGATTTACGCCGATTTCTCCGGCTGTGTCGATATCGCGACGGGTGCGGCTCAGTTTTTCGGCATCCGTCTGGCGCAGAATTTTGACCGCCCCTATTTCTCCAAGACGGTTTCGGAATTCTGGCGGCGCTGGCATATGACGCTGGGTTCCTGGTTCCGGGATTACCTGTTCTACCCGGTTTCTCTTTCCAAAGCCGGGTCGAAGCTCGGCAAATTCTGCCGGCAGCATTTTGGCGTTTCGTTCGGCAAAAACGCGCCGGCGGTGCTGGGACTTTCCGTTGTGTGGATCACCACGGGCTTATGGCACGGGGCCGACTGGCACTATGTGCTCTACGGCGTCTATTACGGCGTGCTGATTATTGCGGCTCTGCTCTGCAGGCCGCTGATTCAGAAGCTGACGGAGCTTCTGCAGATCCGGACGGAGGGATTTGGTTTCAAGCTGTTCCGCACCCTGCGGACCTTTGCACTCGTGTGCTTCGGCTTTATCCTGTTCCGCGCCGAGAACATGGGGCAGGCGCTGGGAATCATGAAGTCAATTTTCACCCTGTACCGGCCTGCGGTTTCCGCCACGTTTTTTACCGGTGATTTTTCGAAGTTTGACCTCGCTGTGCTTGCACTTTCCACCGGCGTCCTTTTCACGGTAAGCCTGCTCCAGCGGAAAGGGCATCTGCGCGAGACATTGGCGAAAAAGCCCGTGCTGCTGCGCTGGTCGGTCTACTGCACCGCACTCCTGTCTCTGATTTTCTTCGGCGTTCTGGCCGTGAACGATCCCACCCAGTTTATTTACTTCCAGTTTTAGGAGAATTTTTTATGGGAAGACTGATCCGAAAATGTCTGCTGCTCACAGGGATAATGGTATGCCTTGTGGGCGGAATTTCCGCCGCGATCCTGTTCGGCCTTCCGTCTCAGTTCAGCGGCACCTATCAGCATGCTCTGGTGCTGCAGGAGCAGGCCCTTTCGAAGGAGAAATCCCCGAAGATCGTGGTGATGGGGGATTCCAGCGTGCCGTTCAGCCTGGATTCCTCCTTGATGAGCCGGATAACCAAACGTCCGGTCCAGACTTTGGCGCTCCACTCCGGAACAGGCATCGGCTATATCCTGCGCCTTTCCGAAAGCGGCATCCGCCGCGGGGATATCGTGGTGCTGGAGCTTACCCCGGACAGTGAGGATTCCTTCAGCCCGAGCATCGTTTTAACGGCCTGCGAGAACAATTTCAGCATGTACCGCGCATTCTCCCAGGAGGAGTGGGGCGAGGTAATCCGGTATTACCCCACGTTCCTGATCAAAAAAGTGAAATATTACTTTCATGACCGCGATCAGGAGGTGCCCTCCTATTCCATTCGCGCGTTTGACGGCAACGGGAACTACGACTACCAACGCACGGGCTGCCTGCTTCCGGGCCGGCTGAAGCCGGACGAGGTTTCCGCTTTCAGCCCGATGAGCTACAGTCCGGGCCTGATTAGCACCTTGAACGACTATAACAGTTATTGCCTGCAAAAGGGAGCAACCTTCTTGGTTTCCTTCCCTCCCTATTTAAAGGAATCTCTTTCCGACAGTTCCGGAGAGCTGAATAGCGTGCAGAAAACGCTTTCCCAAAAGCTGAAGGCGCCTGTCATCACCCAGCTCAGCACGCGGCAGCTGCCGAGAAAATATTTTTACGATAATGTTACGCACTGCAATACGGTCGGCGCAGATAAGGTGACGTCCGATCTCGCGCATGAAATCCTAACTTATCTGCACCGGAGTGCCGCAAAGGCGACGGTTGCCCGGATCGGAGAAAAGAAACCTGCTGCACCCTTTGCCCGGAGCATTACCGGCATCCCGAAGCCCCCTGCGGTTCACGGGCCGAAGGGACCCAAAGCGAAAGCACATAAGATGTAAGGCCGGTTCCGGCTGCCCGCCGGAGAAGGAATCGGGGTAGAAAGATGATTCGGTTCACTGCTGCCCGCAGCCGCGCGGTTCTTGCCGCGGCGGTCTTCGCCCTGGTCTTCGCGGCCGCTTTTTCGCGTACGGCGGCCGAGCGGCTGCTTCCGGCCGCTGCCCCGGCGGTGCCGGCCCAGGCCGAAGCGGCCTCGCCGCAGGCTGCCCCTCCTCCGCCTCCTCCGTCCTCCGAGGTTTCTCCGCCGCCATATTCACCCACCCCCGCCGCGCTGAGCGACCCGGATCAGCGGCAGCCTTCCACAGTTCCCGAACCGCCCAAGGATTCCGGCGGCAGAATCGTTTATATGACCTTCGACGACGGCCCGTCCGATCTGACAAAGCCGCTCCTCGATATCCTGGACCGCTGCGGGGTTAAGGCAACCTTTTTTGTGATCGGAGCAGTCAGCAAGTCCTCTTTGCCGGAAATGAAGGATATTGTCAGCCGAGGGCATGCGATCGGCATCCATTCCATGACGCATGTTTACCGTCAGGTCTATGCGTCCCCCGCGGCCTTTTTCAGGGACTTTTATGAGATGCGCGATGTGATTCGGAAAGAGACGGGAATTGATCCGAAAATCTGCCGGTTCCCCGGCGGAAGCGTGAACTCCTACGATAAGCGGGTTCTGAAGGGAATTTCGGCGAGACTGAAAAAGGAAGGCTATACCTACTACGACTGGAACGTGAGCTCCGGGGACTCCGCCGCTGTGACGAATTCGGAGATAATTTTCAGAAATGCGATCGACGGGGTGCATAGGCACCGCACCTCGGTGGTGCTGTTCCACAATTCGGAGCAGAAAAAAGATACGCTGAATCAGGTCGAACGATTCGTCAATACATTGAAAAGCGAAGGCTATACGTTTAAAAAGCTGGATCCCTCCGTCGACAACCGGCCGTTCATCTTTGCCCAATAGCCAAAGTGCTGTGAGAATATGCGTCAATAGGAAAGCCCCTTCCGTAAGCGGAAGGGGCTTTCCACGTTCACAGAACCTTCTGCACCTGATACAGAGCGTCGAGCACCAGCCAGTTCTGGGCGAAGAAGCTGTTTATGGTCCAGTAGCTTACGCCTCCGAGTCCGTAATTATCCGCGAGGCGCAGCTTTGCATTGATGCTCCGGGCATCCTCAAACCATACCTCGTGTTCCTTCGCGTCGGAACTGTAGTAATGGAAATAGGGGGCCTGAGCCTTGCTGTCGAAGAAGATGCGCGCGCCGACGCGCCGCGCAAGCTCCACGGCCCCGGGGTTGGTAAGCGGGCGTGCCTTCGTGCCCGGTACGAAGGGCAGCGTCCAGTCGTAGCCGTAGTTGGGGATTCCCATAAAAATTTTCCGATTCGGAATCACCGACACGGCATACTGCAGCACCTGCTCCACCAGATTCAGCGGGGCGACCGGAAGCGCCGGGCCGTTGGTGTAGCCCCATTCGTAGGTCATCAGGATGACATGGTCCACAATCCGCCCGTGCGCCGCGTAGTCGTGCGCTTCGTACAGCAGTCCGGGCTGGTCCGCACTTGTCTTGGGAGCGAGGGAGGTCGTCAGAATGTATCCGGCGGCGTGCAGCCGTGCCGCCGCCTTTTCAAGGAAGCGGTTATACCGCTCGCGGTCCTCCTGAAGAAGATATTCGAAGTCGATGTTCAGTCCGTAGTAGTTTTTCTCCTGCAATGTCCGCAGGACGTTGGCAAGGAGTTTTTCCTGCGCCGTATCGCTTGTCAGAATGGAGTGTGCTACGCTGCTGCTGAACCCGCTGCCGGTTACGATGTTTGTTATTACCATCATCGGCGCGACATTCCGCCGGCGGGACGCCGCGATAACCGGGCCGTCCGCAATGGAGTTCAGACTTCCGTCCGCGTTGACCTGATAGCTGAAAACACTGCAGTAGGTCAGGTGGGGCAGGGTACGCTCCAGCGTATCCGCGTTAATGCTCGGAAACGCATAGCCGTTAACCTGTTTCTGCCCGAGGCGCTGGAAGGGAGTGGGGATGACGACCGTTTCACCCGCGCGGATAAGAGCGGGATCCGTGATCTGCGGATTTGCCTTCCGGATGGTTTCTTCGTCAGTCTGATAGCGCCGGGCAAGACCGCTCAGGGTTTCGCCGGGTGCGACCGTGTGCCGGACTTCCTCCGCCTCCACGACGAGCGCCTGCCCGATGACCAGCGAATCCGTCAGCTCCATCTGATTGGTTTCCGCGATGCCCCGCGCGGAAACGCCGTAAAGCTCTCCAATCAGATACAGGCTGTCCCCCGGGCGCACCACATAAATATACAAAACCGATTCCACCTTTTTTATAAAATAGAACGCATCTATTTATATGTTTGCGGCGAGCTTTCCATAACGGGGCAAAATAAAAAGCCGCGGAGGCCGGAGTTGAATCCGGCCGCCGCGGCATAATTTTCAGTTTTCAGGTTATTTGTGCAATCAGCTTTTTGGCTGTTTTTTCATCTTTTTTAGCGGGGCAGATGTTGTAAATCGTACCGTCCTTTGCCACCATCGAGATCGGTACCTGCGGCAGCAGCTTATGTATGATCTCAATGAATCCGTTCACGGAAGTTTCCGCCATCCCGGTTACAATGTGATCCGCATGGATTTTTTCAGCGAAGCCCGCCGCCATCAGCGGCGCGTCGTCATGAAAATAGATGGACATTTCAGCTTCTGCGTCCCGCGCCGTCTCGCGAAGATATTCCAGTTCCCGCCCGTCCGTTTCATACCCGGAGGAGGTAGGCTGCACGCAGAGCACCTGCAGCGGCAGAGAACGTTCATCGGAAAGCTTTTTTCCGACCCGGATCAGGCGGTCACAGTCGTGCTGGCCTGTGACACAGACAAGAATCGCTGCCTTGCCTTTTTTCAAAATTGTGTCTCCTTTCTCAGTAAACTTGAACCCGAAATACCATTACCTAGTATAAACGGCCTCTTTCAAGAAACAATGTATAGATTATGAACAAGCTGTTAAGAAATTTGTTATAACATTTTGTGCAACCTTCCGAACCAATTTCATTTTATCATAAAACCCGAAAAATTTCAAATGGTATTTTTGCGTGGAAGAAAATCCCGGAAAACAAATTTCCGGCACTCAAAAAGCAGAGCCGCAGGCAGTTTGCCCGCGGCTCGCGGCTTTTTCCAAGATAGGGAAATCTTACTGCAGAAGGGTAAGGGGATCCACGTATTTTCCGTTTTCCTTCAGCACCAGGTGCAGATGCGGGCCTTCCGCCGACTCAAGCGGCACGGTCCCGACGGTTCCGATTTGCTGCCCTGCCGTCACGGTTTCGCCGGCCCGGATCTTCGTGTCGCCCAGTCCGCAGTACCACGCTTCCACACTGCCGTGCTGAATGACCGCGGTGCTGCCGTACCGGTCGTCGATATACGTCCGGGTCACTTTTCCGTCAGCGATTGCCTTCACCGGGTCGTTCGCCTTTGCGCTCAGGTCAATCCCGGTATGCGCGCGCCAGTCTCCGGTCGCTTCACAGAAAACCGGGTCCTCACTGAATTTCTGCGCAATGGTTTTGTCAACCGGATAGGAGTACGTCCATACCTTTGCACTCGCCTGCTTGGCGGGAGCTTTGGAGGACGGGGCCGGTTTTGAGGATACGACGGCCTGCGACGAGGATTCCGGCTTCGAAGAGGACGAAACGGCGGCCTGCGACGAAGATTCCGGCTCGCTGACGTAGACTCCGCTCACCGTGTTGTTGGCCGGAGCCGCGGAGCTGCTTTGGCTCTCCGTTCCCGGCGCGGCGTAATTCACCACGCTATCGTACGTGGTCCACGCCGCAACGCCTACTGCAATCAGGCAAGCGCCCAGTGCAATATAAAATCCCTTGGAACCTTTTCCGCTTTTTTGTATGTGTAGATTCAATGTGTGCCACCTCCGTTCCTATTTTGACCAGGAAACCGGTCCGATATTCGGAAATGGCACGATCGTGAGGAAATATTTTTCTAAGGCAGCACCGCACAAAAAGAGGTGCAGAGGCGGCGCACGCGGAGGATGCGGTGCCGCCTAACGGAAGAGGCCCCGGTCCAACATGGCCGGGGCCTCTCTCTTAGCTTGAGGGGTATATTGAGGAGGGTAGAACATGTATCAGAGAGCGGTGCGGCTCCAACTCCCTGATAACACCTACATTATAGCCAAGCCCCGTCGGCGAGTTGTTACACAGCTATGAATATCCTATGAATTTTTCCGGCGCGAAAAACAGGGACTGTTGATTTTGACGGATTCCTGAGAAGTTAAATCCTGCGGTGCGGGGCAAGGGCTTGGCCAGCAAACAAATGTTTGCAAATGGAGCAGAATATGGTATAATCATGGAAAGAAGGAGTTGAGGGCGAAATGGAACTCAAGGAAAATGAGCGGAGAGTCTACGAATGCCTGAAAAGTCGGATGGAGAGCGGGATTCCGCCGACGGTGCGGGAAATCTGCCGGGCAACCGGCCTGAAGTCGACCTCCAGCGTACATGCCTACCTGAGAATGCTGGAGGAAAAGGGACTCATTACCCGCGACCGCGGACTGAACCGTGCGATTCATCTCGCCGGGGAGCAGACCACCGTGCAGGTGCCCATTCTCGGCCGGGTAGCCGCGGGATATCCGATCCTCGCCGTGGAGGAGGCGGACGGCTTCCTGCCGTATTCGCCCCGGTACGGGGGGGACGGGGAATATTTCGCACTCCATGTAAAGGGCGAAAGCATGAAAAACGCGGGCATCCTCGACGGCGATTTTGTGGTGGCCCTTCGCACGCCGACCGCGCTCGACGGCGAAATCGTCGTGGCGCTCATCGGAGAGGAAGCGACGGTCAAGCGCCTTTTCCGCGAAAAAGACCGCATCCGCCTGCAGCCGGAAAATCCGGATTTTGAACCGATCTACACGCAGGACGTGCTGATTCTCGGAAAGGTCACGGCGGTCTTCCGGTATTACTGAAAGCGGTTTACTCCGTAAGCAGAACGGCGCGCACGGGCGAGGCCTCCGCGCCGCCGAGCAGGAGCGGAAGGGCAATCAGCTGATAGTTCCCGGGCGCCGCGCCGGAGAGGTCAAGCCCTTCGAGAATCGGGATGCCCGCCGAAAGCAGCTCCACATGCGGCTGAACGGTGTCATCGGAAGCGCCGATGCTCTGCGCATCCGTTCCGACGAGGAGAAACCCGGCGTCCGCCAGCGCAAAGGCGGAGCTCTGCGTCAGGAACGCGCTGCCGTTCCCTTTGATCAGGAGGCGCTTTTCGCAGTCCGGCGGCAGGCGGTCAATCTCCGCGCCTGTCACGGTTCCTTCAAATTCAACGACGGTGCAGGGGCCGATGCAGCGCGAAAGCTCCACCTTTTCGATTGTGTCGCCGTCTTCCAGAAAATGACGGGGCGCGTCCAGATGGGTCGCGCTGTGGCAGCCGGAGTAAAAGCCGGAAAGATTGCAGTCGTCGCCCAGCTCCATCCGGCGCACGGGGTCGTGCTTCGGCACCGGATCGCCCGGGTACGGCGGGGTGAGAAACAAGTCGCGCGAAATATCGATGATCTTCATGAGCGGGCCTCCGGTCAGAGCTTCGGCAGAGCGGCGCAGATCAGCCTTGTGAGCAGGTGCGCCGATTCCGCCGCGAACCGGGTGAAGTCGACTGCGGCGCTGTCGTTCGCGTTGTCGGAGATGGAGCGGATAACGACGAAGCCGGTGCCGTTCATCCGGCATACTTGCGCAATGCTGCCGCCCTCCATCTCGCAGGCGGAGGCGCCGAATTCCTCGGCAATCCGGTTCAGCTTTTCCGCGCCGCTGATGAACTGGTCGCCGCTCGCGATGATGCCGGTGTGAATTCTTTCCGCCGGATAAACAAACAGCGCGGCCTCCTTCACAGCGGCGGAAAGCGCCGCGTCGGCGGGGAGCTCCACGATGCCGAGACCGGATATGTACCCCTTGGGGTCGCCGAGGGCCGAGGTATCCATGTCGTGCTGGACCAATCCGCTTGAAACGACGATGTCACCGATGTGGATCTCCCTTCCGATTCCGCCCGCGACGCCGACGTTGATCAGCGCCGAGGGAGAATAGCGGAGAATCATGGTCTGCGCACAGACGGCGGCGGCTACTTTGCCGACTCCGCACTGAGCCACAACGCACTCACAGCCGGAAATGCGGCCGGTGCGGTAGGTGATACCGCTGAAGGCCTCTGTTTTGTCCGGTTCCATCTGTTCCAGAATTTCTTCCACTTCCACAGCCATTGCACCGATAATACCGATCATAGAAGCACCTCTTTCGTTGATTTTCCGCCGCCCTGCCCGAACCGTTCCTGAATGGCACCGGTGAGAAGCTCCAGCGTCTGGATGCGCCCGTATTTTTTGTCCTGGGATTCAATAATGTGCCAGGGTGCGAAATCCGTCGACGTATATTTCAGCATGTCATTGACGCATTTTTCATATTCGGGCCATTTTGCGCGGTTCCGCCAGTCCTCCTCCGTGATTTTCCACTGCTTCGAGGGGGTGTCCTGCCGGTCGTTGAAGCGCCGGAGCTGTTCGTCCTGGTCGATCTGGAGCCAGAATTTCAGGATGACTGCGCCCCAGTCCGCGAGCTGGCGCTCGAATTCGTTGATCTCCCGGTAGGCGCGCCGCCATTCCTCCTCGGTGCAGAAGCCCTCCACCCGCTCGACAAGCACACGGCCGTACCAGGTGCGGTCGAAAATTGCGACATGCCCGTCGCGGGGCAGGCTTTTCCAGAATCGCCACAGATAGTGCCGGGCGGCCTCCTCCGGGGTCGGCGCGGCGATGGGGACCACCTCGTACCCGCGCGGGTCGAGCGCCTTGGCCATGCGCCGGATGTTCCCACCCTTTCCGGCGGCATCCCAGCCCTCGCAGGCGATGATGACGGGCACTTTTTTCCGGTACAGCTTGCCGTGCAGCTCGCGGAGGAGGTCCTGCTGCTCCTTCAGGCGTTTTTCATAGTCGTCATTGTCCAGCTTTTTGTCCAGTCGGATGTCGGCGAGCTTCGGCATGGGGAGAAAACGGTACGCGCCGGGCCGGATTTCCTTTGACTCCGGCAGGGGCTCGGCCGCTTTCTGCTGCTGCAGGGCCGATTCCACGCGTTCCGCTACCACCCGGAATACCTCAAGGGCCGCGGATTTGCGGTCCATTCCGGAAATCAGGTTCCAGGGAGCGTTCGTGGTGTCGGTGTAGCCGAGCATCTCGTCGAACGCCTGGTAGTATTTATCGTACTGGCGGTTTCGCTTCCAGTCCAGCTCCGTTACGCGCCATTCGGTGTTCTTGTCC
>JAEWRF010000101.1 GCA_023460155.1 Bacillota bacterium
TGCATATTGCCTCCTGATAATTTTATAACATCTTTTTACTCCGAACACGATTCGTCCGCGTAAAAAGAACGTTGCCTTTTCAAACTGACAGCCTCAGGCGGAAGTTCCGCCGGGTTCTTCGGCCATCTGGTATCCTACCCCGACTTCTGTTACAATGTACTTGGGCTGAGAAGGATCATTTTCAATCTTCCTGCGGATATTTGCCATGTTAACCCGCAGAATCTGCCGATCGCAGGCCGCGAAGTGCCCCCAGATCTGCTCCAGCAGATAAGAATAGGTCAGAACCTGCCCGGAATGCTTGGCAATCAGCGAAACGATGCGGAATTCATTTTGCGTCAGATGAACGTCGCTGCCGTCCACCAGCACCGCGTGCTTTTCGAAATCGACGACCAGGTCCCCGCGCACCAGCCTTCCTTCGGAAACATTTTCCCCTGTTTCCATCTTAATGCTGTGGCGGATTGCGGCGCGAATTCTCGCGAGAAGCTCCTGCCGGCCGACCGGCTTCACCATGTAATCGTCGGCGCCGGAATCAAAGGCGCGTACCTTGACCGCTTCATCGGCGCAGGCGGAAAGAATGATGGTCGGCACCTCCGACCACTGGCGCAGGGTCTTCAAAACGCCGAAACCGTCCATATCCGGGAGCGAAAGATCAAGAAGCACCACGTCCGGACAGTGTGAGGAAAACATGGAAATTGCAGTTTCTGCGCTTGCTGCAGCAACGGCCCTGAACCCGCTTTCCTTCAGGAAGGAAGAAATGAACTCACTTGTTTCGGCTTCATCTTCGACAATTAATACAGTAGTTTTGTTATTCATTCAAATGGATCCTCCGCATTTGAGAGAAAACCCGGAACGCCTCTGCCGCTCCTGATGGCAGCCCGCCGTTTTTATCGGGGTCCGAAAACCGGATACCGAACAGAATTCATTATACAATAATAATTTAACAAATGACAAGGCATTTATATAAAGATATCATTAAGGTTCTATTATATTCCTTGTTGCGAGTTTTATTTCATGGTATTATCTGTATTATGCGAAGAATTCGATATTCTGACAACATTCTGCATAATTGTCCGTGCGATGATTCATAACGCATTCTGATTCGGCCTCCCAAAAAGGGAACGCCGGATTTTTTTATGTACTCCGGAAAGCCGGGCAGTCAGGCTGCCGGCTCCCCGATGCGGTGCAAGTGCTACATCACTCTCGTCGGGAAAATCGCATCCAGCACCCCAATGGCAAGCGCGCCCAGAATCGCCCCTACGATGGTAACACTCATATTGGGAACAACAAATTGGGCAGCATACAGAATTACCGCCGAAAGAATAAAACCCTTTAAGCCCTTGCCAAAAGGGGAAGCATCCACTTTCATCATCGCTTCGAACAGGTAATCCAACAGACTAATGACAACTGCGGCAATCAGAAACGACCACATGCCGACAATGGTAAACCCGGGCGTCAGTATGGATACAATAGCGAGAATAATCGCCATAATCACCAGCCGGCCCAGCCACCGAAGAACATTTGCGGATTCGCTTTGTCCACGATCGGTATGCTCCGCCCGAGCAGCATGATGCGCCATATCAATCCCTCCCGACAGATATTGGCTGATTTTTGAATTTCAGCCGTTTCTATTTTATCCTCATCCCGTCGGATTATGCTTTCGGCATATTGAATGATGATGCGACAAAAAAGCCGCGGTGTGATTGGCACCGCAGCTTTAATTTTTTTAAAATTATCGGACTCCGCCGCCGCCTCCGCCGCCGAAGCCTCCACCCCCGCCGCCGAAGCCTCCGCCTCCGAAACCGCCGCCGCCAAAGCCACCGGATCCTCCGAAGCCGCTCCCGCCGTCTGAGGGCGGATGGGCCAGCCGGGTAGCCGCGTCGCCGATGTTTCCAATGGCACTGCCGAGTGCGGCACCGAAATCAACGTTCGGCGACCCGAAGCCGCCGCCGTAAAAATGGGGGCCAAACATAAAGGGAAGGTAACTGCCGATATAAACGTCGCCAAGCCCTTCCGGACGGCTGAGTTCCGGATAGACCAGACGGAGCTGCTTGCACACCTCTTTGGATATGCCCATCATTGTTGCATAAACCAAGTATTCCTCCCAAAGGCTCAGCTCCGGAACACCGTATTCCTTCATCCGGGAGAAATCAAGCATATAGTGTTTAAGACCCTGCCAAACGCCGAATTCCCGCTCCCCCTGCTCGCTCAGGTGCATTTTTGCAGAACCCGCAATGATGAGGATCACTCCCCCGATCAGGAAAGCAAGAGGAATATAAACCATGAGCACTCCCAGTGAGCCCGTAATTGCGAGAACAGCGACCGCCAGAATCAGCGCCGCAACACCGCCAGCTTTCAGGGCGCCGAGGAACAGGGGCCGGCTTTCCACATAGCCGCGGCCCGCCGTCTCCCGTTCCGCCTCCCCGAGGAAGTCCTCCATAGTCCGGTCAATATAGGAATAGTGCTTTTCCGCATACCGTTTGAACTCCTTCATGGTAAAGGAATTCCCGGAAGCCTCCCCCACCGTGGAAATCATCCGGTAAAACGCCTGCTCGCTTCCGGTCAGCTCCATATGCTTTGTGTCGCCGAGGATGGCAACAGCGAGCTCATTTTCTTTGCCGGAAAAAGAGACGTATCCCTTGTGGGCAAGGCTGAGCAGCGTCGCACTGAACATCCGGTTCTTTTCTTTTTCTCCGATTCCGCCGTAAAAGTAAAACAGGTGCGCAATTCCGGCGGGGCTGTTGCCGGGCGGAATCTCGCGCGTATACTCCGGAATCTCGACCGCATGACGGCGGTACTTCCGACGCGAAACGACCAGAGCGACTATCGCGGCTGCAAAAATCAGGAGCGCGCCCACGGCGTCGATGATTCCGAGAACAAACCGGAAGTGCTGAGCGGCCGCATAATCATCGGCCCATTTCTGCTCTTCCTTCACAATTCCAGGAAGGACCGACTGATCGGAAACCTTTGTAGATTCCGGAAACAGCTGGGGCGGCATGCAAAGGCGTACCTCAGCCGAGGTACCGGCGGGAATATCGTTTGCGGAAAACCGGATGCTGTTCGCCGAATCGACCGTAAGTCCGCTGTTTACCGTTGTGTGCAGCCAGGCCCGAATCGCACTCTTACTCCCGCCCTTTGGGAACTGCACAGAACCGGTCAGCGATGTGATCGGCAGTGAGAAATTTTGCGGCAGGAAAAAGTTATACAGCACCGCGGTATCCCGATTCACCTGAATAATATTCTTCAGCGTATAGGAAACGGCAAACGTCCGAGTGCCGGAAGCCAGCTTCGGCATAAACCAGCCGAGCTCCACAGTATCTCCGGAGCGGTGCAAATAGCATTTTCCCGCCATCACGCCGGTGGCAACGAAATCATCTTCCGGATCAATGTCCCCGGCAAAAACATACTTCTGTTTTTGATCCTGATCATACACGGCAACATCCGTAATATCGTCCACCTTGGAAGAATCCACGGGAAACGTACGGTACAAATTGCTGTAAGGTTTTCCCCTGTCCTGCAGTGTGACCTTCCAGGTCTCCGTAACCTTCAGGTCTCCGTTCGGCTCCGCCGTGGAAGCAATGTCCATGTGATCCATGATCTGCTTGGAATCGCCGGCATAGTTTGAGCATCCGCTTAGCGAAATGCAGGCTGTGCAAACTGCCGCCAGCAAAGCAAGGCAGACCGCCCGATGAAAGAATCTGCGCATATGCCCTCCCGAGTACTTCTTAGAATTTCACCTGCGGGACCGCCCGGTCGCCCTCCTCGATTTCGAAATACCGTCTCATTCCGAAATGGAACATGGAAGCAATCAGATTGGAAGGAAAATGCATGACATATTCGTTATACCGCATGGCGGTATCGTTGTAAAACTGACGGGAAACCGCGATTTTCCCTTCGATGTCGCTCAGCTGACTCTGGAGGCTGAGAAAATTCTGATTTGCTTTCAAATCCGGGTACTGCTCCGCTGTTGCGAACAGATTGACAATGGCGCGCGAAAGCTTCGCGTTGCTCTCCATTGCTTCTTCCGGTGTTTTGGCGCTCATGGCGGCGCCGCGCCATTTGGTAACTTCGGAAAGCGTCGTCTTTTCATGGGCGGCGTAGCCCTTCACCGTTTCCACCAGATTCGGGATCAGGTCAAAGCGTTTTTTCAGCTGAACATCAACCTGCGACCAGCCGTTGTCCACCCGCACGGAAAACGAAACCAACTTGTTGTAGGCGGAAACGCCCCATAAAATTATAATAAGAATAATTGCCAGAACAACCACCAAGGGCAGCCAGCCCATAAAAATGCCTCCTTCGATTTTTGAAATAAGTATTCATCCGGAATCATTGTAGCATGCTTTCCGGAAGAAGAAAAGAAAATTCCGGATGAAAAAAGGGAGATTTCCGTCTCCCTTTTCTTTTTATTCCTGATCCGGTCTTTTGTTTGTGTTGGAAATCCGGTAGCACAGGGTCATAAGACTGTCGTTCAGATGGACATTTTCCACGACGACATCCGGGTAGCGCATGGAAATGTCATAATGGCTGAAATTCCAGAAATAACGGATTCCCATGCGGTACAGGCGGTCCGCAAGATCCCCGACCGCATCGCGCGGGACGCAGAGAACCGCCATGGACGGTTTTTCCTGCTGAAAGAAATTTTCCAGTTCGGCAACATCCATAATCGTCTTATCGCCGAGCGTAGTTCCGATTTTTGTGGGCGAGCTGTCGAAAATTCCAAGGAGCCGAAACCCTTCCGCCTGAAAGGACATATGGGTCGCAATGGCACGGCCCAGATTCCCGGCACCGAACAGGACTGCCCCGTAGGAATTTGAAATCCCCAGAATATTCGCAATTTCGTCGCAAAGCTGGCTGACAATATACCCGTAACCCTGCTGCCCGAAGCCGCCGAAGCAGTTCAGATCCTGCCGGATCTGCGACGCGGTCAGTCCCATGCGCTGCGCCAGCTCACGCGATGAAATGCGGGTAACGCCGTTTCCCTTCAGGTCGTACAAAAAGCGGTAATACCG
>JAEWRF010000102.1 GCA_023460155.1 Bacillota bacterium
CGCCTCGACGGGTACATTTGAGGCTCTGGAGCTCCGGGACGGTGATCCGGCGCGTTTCGGAGGCAAGGGCGTGACAAAGGCGGTAGGAAATATCGACGGGGAAATCAGCGCCGCGCTGAAAGGTGTGGATGCGACAGACACCGCCGCAGTCGATGCAAAGCTGCTGGAGACGGACGGAACCGCCGGGAAATCCCGCCTTGGCGCAAATGCGATTCTCGCGGTTTCGCTGGCCGCAGCCAACGCGGGCGCAAACGCGCTTGGGCTCCCGCTGTACCGCTTTCTCGGCGGAATCAGCGCGGACACTCTGCCCGTTCCCATGATGAACATTCTGAACGGCGGAGCGCACGCGGCAAACAATATTGATATTCAGGAATTTCTGATTATGCCCGCCGGCGCGCCGAGTTTTCACGAGGGGCTGCGCTGGTGTACGGAGGTTTTCCACACGCTCGCCTCGATTCTGAAGAAAAAAGGCCTTTCCACCGCGGTTGGAGACGAAGGCGGCTACGCACCGGACCTGAAAACGGACACCGAGGCCATCGAGCTGATTCTGGAAGCGATTGAAACAGCCGGTTACAAGCCCGGCAAGGATTTTGTTCTGGCAATCGATGCGGCCTCCAGCGAGTGGAAATCCGCCGACGGCTATCTGCTGCCAAAACACGGCACCCATTACACCTCGGAACAGCTGATCGCCTACTGGAAAGACCTCGCCGGCAAGTACCCCATCCGCTCCATTGAGGATCCTCTCGGCGAAGAGGACTGGCAGGGCTGGGCAAAAATCACGGAAGAGCTCGGCGGCCGCATTCAGCTGGTTGGGGACGATCTGTTCGTAACGAATACGCGCAGGCTGGAAAAGGGAATCTCCATGGGATGCGGAAATTCCATTCTGATCAAGCTGAATCAGATCGGTTCCCTGACGGAAACGATCGCTGCCATCCGGACCGCCAAGAAAGCCAACTACACCGCCGTAGTCTCTCACCGTTCCGGCGAAACGGAGGACACCGCCATTGCGGATCTGGCCGTCGCCATCAATGTCGGACAGATCAAAACGGGCGCTCCGAGCCGGAGCGAGCGCGTGGCGAAATATAACCGTCTGCTGCGCATTGAGCGGCAGCTCGGTGCCGGCGCCAGATATCCCGGCATGAATTGCTTCTGAGCTCAGAAATAAACCGAGGCCCGCGTGCTTTCGCACGCGGGCCGTTTTTATTGTCATTAGTCTGCGGCGATCCTTTTGCCGGTTTCCCTCAGAACAATCCGGGAAAGGCTGTTCTGCAGAATATTAGCCTGACCGGAAAGCTCCTCGCTGGCCGCCGCGCTCTCCTCCGCCGTCGCGGAGTTTGTCTGTACCACCGCCGAAACCTGATCGAGGCCCTGCGAAATCTGGCTCACCGAGGCTGCCTGCGCCGTGGAAGCCTGCTCGATCTTTATTACGGACCCGTTGATATTCCGGATCCGGTCCTCTGCCTCCGTCAGCGAATGCGCCGTCCGGTCCGCAATTTGCGAGCCCTCCTTGACCTTGTTCACGGAGGTCTCAATCAGCGTCGTCGTCTGCTTCGCCGCATCCGCCGACTTGCTGGCAAGACTTCTCACCTCATCCGCCACGACCGCAAAACCCTTGCCTGCTTCCCCGGCCCGCGCGGCTTCCACCGCCGCGTTCAGCGCGAGAATGTTCGTCTGGAACGCAATGTCGTCGATCACTTTGATAATTTTTGCAATCTCGTTCGAAGAGGTGCTGATCTCTCCCATGGCGGTAAGCATCTGCTTCATATGTCCGCTGCTTTCTTCCACATCCTGCATCGTAGCCTTCATGTTGGAAGCCACCTCGCGGATCTCCTCGGAATTCTGCCGGATCTCCTGCGAAATGTCGGCGATAGCCGCGGAGAGCTCCTCTACCGAGCTGGCCTGCTCCGTCGCGCCCTGCGCGAGCATCTGCGCCCCGTCGGAGACCTGCCCGGCCCCGGCCTTTACCTGATCCGAAGAAGATCGAACCTCCGAAAAAATGCCGTTCAGATCGTTCAGGATGGTATTCAGCGCATCCGAAATCGGTTTGTAATCCCCCTGATACTCCCTGACTTTTTCCAATGAAACGTTGCCCTTTGCCACTTCGAGCAAAATGCGGGAAATGTCGGACACAACGTTTCGCAGCGACGCGAAGGTGCTGTTCAGAGATTTTGCAAGAACTCCAATTTCGTTTTGGGATTCATACCCGATATGAACATCAAGATGTCCCTTTGAGCACCGCACGGTTTCCTCGGAAAGCTCTTTAAGCGGCTTGCTGATGGAACGTGCAATCTTTATGCCAATGAAACCGGAAACGGCAATGCCGACTGCCGCCAAAAGAATCAAAACAGCAAAGAACGCATCTGCCTTTGCATTGTCGGCGGCGCCGTCCGCGGCGGACTGCGTTACGCGGTAATTCATGAAACCGACGTATACATCATCAAGCGACTGCTCCGTCGTTTTTAAACCGGCGAGCTGCGTTTTTGCCTCCGCAGTTTTTCCTGCCTGTGCATCCTGCAGCAGTTTCTGGCTCTGGGACTTGTAGGTATCGTTATACAGTTTGCGCGCATTCTGCACTTTTGTTTTCCATTCGGCGCTGTTGATATCCGATTCCAGCTTATCGTCGTTCGTCTCATACTGTTGAATCAGGGATGCATACTCCTTCGCATCGGACGCCGCGTTGCCGGGATTCGAAACGGCATCGGCCGCATCGGACTGAATTCGAAGCAGGCTGCTCCGCGTGTCGGCAATAACCGGAAGGGAAGCCATTCGTCTTTGAGAGTTTGCAAGGGTTGACTTCATTGTTGCCAGACCGAAAATCCCGATTCCGGACAGAATCGCCGCCAAAAGTGAAAGCCCCAAGAATGAGCCGATCAACTTGGATGACACTTTCAGATCAACAAATTTTTTCATAGTCCTTTCCCCCATCTCTATCCCCAGTCAAACACTGAATTAGAAAATTCAGTTAATTATCAACAATGAATGTCGATAACTGTTTATGAGCTCATGGGCCTGAGTATAGAAGGAAAGGAATTTATTGTCAATACTTTATCAAAAAACCTGATAAATTTTGGATTTTAAAAAAATTATCATGAAAGCTGAACCAAATTCAGTTTTCCGCCGGCTGCCGAAGCACAATCCAGGCGAGATTCTCGCGGAGCTGGCTGGCCTGACCGGAGAGCTCCTCGCTGGCCGCCGCGCTTTCTTCCGCCGTCGCGGAGTTCGTCTGCACCACCGCCGAGACCTGGTCCACTCCCTGTGAAATTTGTGCCGCCGAAGCCGCCTGCGCCGCGGAGGCCTGTTCGATCTTTTTTACGGACCCATTGATGCTCCGGATGCGCTCCGCAGCTTCCGTCAGCGAACGCGCCGTGCGGTCCGCAATCTCCGAGCCCTCCTTCACCTTGTTTACGGAGGTCTCGATCAGCGCCGTCGTCTGCTTCGCCGCATCCGCCGATTTGCCGGCAAGGCTGCGCACCTCGTCCGCCACGACCGCGAAGCCCTTGCCCGCTTCCCCTGCCCGCGCGGCTTCCACCGCCGCGTTCAGAGCAAGGATATTCGTCTGGAACGCGATGTCGTCGATCACCTTGATGATCTTTGCAATCTCACCCGAAGAGGCGCTTATTTCTCCCATGGCGGTAAGCATCTGCTCCATACGATCGCTGCTCTCCTCCACGTTCTGCGTGGTTGCCTGCATATTGGAGGCTACGTCGCGGATCTCCTCGGAATTCTGCCGGATCTTCTGCGAGATATCCGTGATCGTCGCGGAAAGCTCCTGAACCGAGCTGGCCTGCTCCGTGGCGCCCTGCGCGAGCGCCTGCGCGCCGTCGGAAACCTGCGCCGCGCCGCTCTTCACCTGATCCGATGAGGTATGTACCATGCTGAAAATATCGTTCAGGTAATCGAGGATCGTATTCAAGGCATCTGAAATCGGTTTGTAATCTCCTTCATATTCCCTGACTTTTTCCAGCGAAACATTTCCCTTCGCAATTTCAAGCAGCGTGCGCGATATGTCCGATACAACGTTCCGCAGCGCCGCAAACGTATGATTCAGCGACCCTGCCAGCACGCCGATTTCATTCTTTGATTCGTACTCCACAGAGATGTCGAGAGAACCCTGCGAGAACCGCACGGCGCTCTCGGAAAGCTCCTCCAGAGGCTTGCTGATGGACCGCGCGATCCGCATGCCCAGCACAACGGAAAGCGCTATGCCGACCGCAGCCATTATAATAAGAAGAGCAAGGATCATGCTGGCCGCGGCGCTGTTGGTGGACCCCTCCGCGGCGGACTGCGCCACACAGGAATCCATGTAGCCGCTGTAAGCGTCGTCGATGCCAGATTCGGTCTGCTTCATATTATCAAGCTGTGCGATGGCCTGCACTGCCTTCCCGGCCTTCACATAACGAAGGATCTGCTGGCTCTGAGGCTTGTATGTATCATTATACAGTTTGCGCGCATTCTGCACCTTAGCCTTCCATGCGGCATCGCTGATCATGGATTCCAGTTTGGCATCATCCGATTCATACTGCTTTGAGGAGGCACTGAGTTCCTTTTCATCGGAGGTCACCGAACCCGAATCGCTGTAATTTAAAGCGGCATCCCTTACCGTAACCTGAATTTTCAGCAGGCTGTCCCGGGCGCTGGAGATAACCGGAAGGGAATTCATTCTCCTTTGTGTGTCCGAAAGGGCCGATTTCATGACAATCAAGCCATAGATTCCGATTCCCGCCAAAAACGCCGACAGAAACGCAGCCGCCAAAAAGGAAGAAAGAAGCTTTGTCGATATTTTTAAATCGTTTAACTTTTTCATTGAATTTTCCTTCCGTTTCCCCTCGATTTTTTAACTATTTTTCCGGTATTATTTGAAAAATAGCTTTGCGCTATAAAATGAATCGTTATAAATTATCTTATAAAATCGAGTATAATTGGAAAGAAAAATTTTGTCAATATCTTCTATTAAATATTTTATTTGAAATTACTATCCTTCTGGCTGACGAAGCACAATCCAGGCAAGATTCTCCCGGAGCTGGCTGGTCTGACCGGAGAGCTCCTCACTGGCCGCCGCGCTTTCCTCCGCCGTCGCGGAGTTCGTCTGCACCACCGCCGAGACCTGGTCCACTCCCTGCGAAATCTGTACCGCAGAGGCCGCCTGCGCCGCGGAAGCCTGCTCGATCTTTTTTACAGACCCGTTGATGGTCTGAATGCGCTTCGCGGCTTCCGTCAGCGAACGCGCCGTGCGGTCCGCGATCTCCGAGCCCTCCTTCACCTTGTTCACCGAGGTCTCGATCAGCGCCGTCGTCTGCTTTGCAGCATCCGCCGATTTGCTGGCAAGATTGCGAACCTCGTCCGCCACAACCGCAAAGCCCTTGCCCGCTTCCCCGGCCCGCGCCGCTTCCACCGCCGCGTTCAGAGCGAGAATGTTGGTCTGGAACGCGATGTCGTCGATCACCTTGATGATCTTTGCAATTTCGCTCGAGGATGTGCTGATCTCATTCATCGCGGAAAGCATCTGCTTCATATGCCCGCTGCTCTCCTCCACGT
>JAEWRF010000103.1 GCA_023460155.1 Bacillota bacterium
GTCGTGCATCACGGCGATGCGGTCGCTCATGGTAAGAGCCTCCTCCTGGTCGTGCGTGACGTATATGAAGGTGATGTTGAGCTTCCGCTGTAAGCGTTTAAGCTCCAGCTGCATCTGCTTGCGCAGCTTCAGGTCCAGCGCGCCGAGCGGTTCGTCCAGCAGAAGCACCTTCGGCCGGTTGATCAGCGCCCGTGCGATGGCAACACGCTGCTTCTGCCCGCCGGAAAGCTGCGCCGGCATCCGGTTTTCGAACCCGCCGAGCTGAACCAGCTCCAGCATCGCGAGCGCGCGTTCCTCGATCTCCTTTTTCGGAGTATGCTTCATTTTCAGCCCGTAGGCCACATTGTCGTAGACCGACATGTGTGGGAACAGCGCGTAACTCTGGAACACCGTGTTGACATCGCGCTCATACGGCTCCCGGTCCGCCATATCCGTTCCACCCACGAAAATTTTGCCGTCCGTCGGCTGCTCAAACCCCGCAACCATGCGCAGGGTCGTCGTTTTTCCGCAGCCGGAGGAGCCGAGGATCGTGAGGAACTCCCCTTCGTACACATCAAGCGTAAGGTCCCTGACGACATGGTTGCCGCCGTAGAATTTGTTTACGTTCTGAATCCGGACCAGGGCATTTCCGCTCAACCGTACCGCCCCCCTTTACAGCGCTTTGGATCCGCGCTCGCCGGTGCGGATGCGCACCGCGTCTTCGAGATCGCGGATGAAAATTTTGCCGTCACCTACATGCCCGCTCGCCATACGGCTGCGCACCTCCGCGATGATCGGTTCGACCATGTCGTCCTCCACGACAACCGTAGCCTGAATTTTCGGCAGCAGGTTGATATTCATCTTAAAGCCGCGAATTTCGTTCACCCGGTTCTCCACAACACCCTTTTGGGTGCCGCATCCCATCACGCTCATGATGGTCATGCCGCCGCAGTGAACCTCATCCAGAATCGCCTTCAGTTCCTCCAGCATTTCCGGGCGAATAACCAGTACCAGTTCTTTCATTTCCGATTGCCTCCTTACGTCGTATCCGATTTCCATACGAATAAAAAAAGAAGGGGCGGTCTCCTCCGTTTTGGAAGGAAACAGCCTCTTTGCTCTCTTGACACAAATAGTACACACTTCGGCAGTAAAAAACAATGCAACCGAAGTATGAAATTTCTCCTACTTTTAAAGCAGATACCAGTCCGCAAGAAGTACCAAGCATGCCGGAAAGCAAAATGCCGCAGCGTGCAGGATGCCCCGCAGACGCAGTTTCATCAGTGTTCCGGGGATTCCCCCTCCGGCTCGGAAATCATCTTGTACATCTGCATCCGGTTCCGGATCCCCAGCTTTTGGTAGATGTTCAGCACGTGCTTTTTCAGCGTGTTCACGCTGATGACCAGCTTTTCGCAGACGGCGGCGTTGTCCATCCCATTCATCAGAAGGCCGAGAATCGTCTCCTCCCGCTTGGTCAGTTCGTATTTTGCCGCCGCCTGCGCAACCGTAAGCTTGCCGGAGGATACTTTCCGCCGCTCCTGATACATCCGGAATGCAATGTGGTCCTTCAGCATATCCATCACGAAAATGTCGTCGTAATGGAAATTATCTTTCCCAATGGTGCGGTACAGCGTGATGACCCCGAGGAACTCCTTTTCCCGCGCGAGGATCACCTGCAGCGAATAATGCCAGTTGTTCGGGCTGTACACCTTTTTATAATACTCGGTTTCCATGCGCTTTTCGTCGCTGATGATGTCCGTTTCGCGGTAAACGAGGCTCTTGCCGCTGTACATGATGCCGCGGCTGTAATCCAGCTCGTCGTACGTCTGCGGGTAAACGCCGTCGCAGTTGTAGGTCACGGGGTCCCTCAGGCCCGGCTTCCCGCCGATGTTCGCGAGGAAGAAATCGGCGCTGTCGAAATCCAGCACCAGCTTCAGCTGCTCCAGCAGCTCGCCGCGCATCGCGCGGAAATCCTCCGTTGTGTAAATCTTGTAAATGATCGTATTCAGGACGATCCAGTCGCTGGTGTTCATCTGCTTCATCCGGTCTGCCCCCTGTCGCTTTGTTTTGTCTTATTATAATTCAATTTAAGTACAAATACAAAATTATTTTATACAAAAATATTCCTTTTTATAACCCCGGAGTTTTATTTTCGGACGCAAAGCGCCTTACACGCCTTCGGCGGCACTCGCAACTGCACTACAAGAAGCGATCTCTTTCCCTGCGGGCGCAATTATGCTATGATAGATGCGGGGAGGTGCCGGAACATGGACCGCACGATCCTGCACTGCGACTGCAACGGATTTTTCGCTTCCGTCGAATGCTTTCTGCACCCGGAATACCGCGGCGTTCCCATGGCCGTCTGCGGCGACCCGGAGAGCCGGCACGGCATCATTCTGGCCAAAAACGAGCTTGCCAAAAAGTTCGGCATCCGCACCGCGGAGACGATCTGGCAGGCGAAGCGGAAATGCCCCGAACTGGTGCTGGCGCCCACACATTTTGCGGAATATTCGAAGTTCTCCCGTCAGATCAATCAGATTTACCTGCGCTTCACCGATCTCGTCGAGCCGTTCAGCATCGACGAAAGCTGGCTGGACGTAACCGGCAGCCGAACCCTGTTCGGTGACGGCAAAACGATCGCGGATCATCTCCGGGCCGCTGTCCGCGCGGAAACCGGCATCACGATCTCGGTGGGGGTCTCCTTCAACAAAATTTTCGCGAAGCTCGGCAGCGACTATAAAAAGCCGGACGCCACCACGGTGTTCAGCCGGGAAAACTACCGGCAGACCGTCTGGCGCCTTCCGGCGGATACGCTGATGTTCTGCGGGAAGCGCGCGGCCGAAACGCTCGCCTCGCTGGGCATCCACTCCATCGGGGACCTGGCGCAGGCCGACCGGGATTTCATCGCCGCCCGCCTCGGCAAGGCCGGGGCCGTGCTGGTCGATTACGCAGAGGGGCTGGATGAAAGCCCCGTGCGCCGCTTCGGCGACGTCCGGGAGGTAAAGAGCGTCGGCAACAGCGTCACGTTCCGGCGGGATCTCCAGGGGGAGGAAGACATCCGCAGAGGGGTAAAGGCCCTTGCGGACAGCGTCGCCTCCCGCATGCGGCAGACCGGCGTCAAATGCTGGGTCGTTCAGATAGGCATCAAAGACCCCGGCCTGAAAACCGTTTCGCGCCAGAAAACGCTCGCCGCCCCCACCTGCCTTGCACGGGAACTGGAAGCCGCCGCACGGGAGCTGGTCTTTTCCTTCTGGAATCCGGCGGCGCCGATCCGAATGCTCGCCCTGACGGGGACCGGCCTCGTTCCGCAGGACGCGCCCGGCGGGCAGCTCTGCTTTTTTGAGCCGGACGCCGCCCGGCAAAGGCAGAAGGAAGAACGGCTGGAAACCGCGCTCGACGGCATCCGGACACGGTTCGGCAGCGGCGCCGTCACATTCGGCACCCTGATGAACGACGATCTCGGTCTCGACGGGCTCCATCGGAAGGAATAACCGCAAAGAAAGGAAATACGCTCATGAACTACAAACGATTCGGCAGCACCCTTACGGTGCGCATCGACCGGGGCGAGGAAATCGTCAAATCCGTCGCCGCCGTCTGTGAAAAGGAACAGATCCGGTGCGGCAGCATCGAGGGAATCGGCGCGGTGGACCACGCGGTGGTCGGACTTTACCGCGTCGCAGAAAAGAAATACTATTCCAACACGTTCGACGGGGAAATGGAGATGACCTCCCTGCTCGGGAATGTGAGCGAGAAGGAAGGCAAAGTGTACCTGCACTTTCACGCCAATTTTGCGAAGGCCGACGGGCAGGTGATCGGCGGTCACCTGAATGAGGCCGTTATCAGCGGAACCGGCGAGCTTTTCATTCGGATTGAGGACGGAGCCCTTGGCCGCCGCCCGGACCCGGTGACCGGCCTGAATATTTTTGATCTTTAAAGGAGAACGTTATGGTTAAGCACATCGTACTGTGGACCCTGCAGGAGGAGAAAAAAGCGGATGCGGCAAAGATCGCGGCCGACCTTGAAAAAAGGTTCAAGGGCCTGCTCGGCGTCGTGGACGGACTTACGGAAATCGAGGTCGGGCAGACCTTCAACGGCGGCACCTACGATCTCGTCCTGAACTGCACCTTCACCACCCGCGCGGCGGCGGAAGCCTATCAGACCCATCCAGGGCACGTCGCCATCAAGCAGATCGTGCACACGCTGGTCTGCGGGCGGGAATGCGTCGACTACGAAAAATAAAGCACTGCGTGCAAAGAAAGAGCCGCCCTTCCGGGCGGCTCTCATTTTATATTCTGACCCCGGCTTCCCGGAGCGCGGTTTTCAGTTCCTCAACATCCTGCGCGTAAATGAAGCCCGGCATGCCGAACTTTTGCCCCGCTTCGATGTTTTCCGGCCGGTCGTCGATAAAAAAACATTCCTCCGGCTGGAGGGAATAGCGTTCGAACAGAACCCGGTAAAATTCCGGCTCCGGCTTGATGCAGTGCTCCTCGGCGGAAATCACGGCGCCGTCCAGATACTGCGTCGCCGGAACGGTCCGGCAGAAGCGGTGGTACCGGATACCCATGTTGGAAAGCAGAAAGCAGCGGTATCCGTTCTGCTTCAGGTCCCGCGCCAGAATCTGCGTCTCCGGGATCACTTCGAACAGATGGTCCCAGTTTTTGAAGAGCCAGAGGGCATCCGCTCTCAGGTGCTCCGGAAGACGGAGAAGCGCCGCCCGGATGTATTCTTCCTCCGTTATTGTTCCGTAGTCCAGCCGGATCCAGTCCGGATGGTCGAATACCTCCCGCAGCACCAGCTTCGCTCCCTCCGGGTCCGGAATGCGTTCGGTCACGTAGCGCACCGGATCGTATCGGAACAGGACCTGCCCCATATCAAACACAATATTTTGAATCATAACGCCCTCCTGATACTCTCATTTTACCACGGATCCCCTGGGAGGGCAATTCACCGGTTTACCGAACGGGCGGCTTCTTCTTCTCTTTTTTTGTGCAGGAAGCGTGATACGGGCAGGAGGAGCAGTCCCCGCACGCACTGTTCCGACGGCGGAAAGCATAGCGAACCGCCAGCACAAACAGTGCGGCCAGAACCGCCAGAATCAGAAAATCAACCGGTTTCATAGGAAATCCCCCTTCGTAAACAATCAGAAGTCCAATCAAAAATTTAAGGTACCTTAAAAATATTTCTTGACTCTTTGAGACTACAGTATTATAATTCATTCTGTAAGGTACCTTAATATATTAGAATGGAAGGATTAAACGATATGGAAAAAGATCTGTCCGAAAAGCTGCTGGAGCAGGTTCACAACTGCACAAATCTGATCCACCGGCTGATGCACAGCGAGCATCATGCCGTTCACCCAAGCGCTGAAGAAGCCAACATCGGACGCGGGCAGGGCCTGGTACTGCGCATCCTCGCAGAGGAGGACGGCCTGGCTCAGTCGGAAATCACCGAAAGGCTGGATATCCGGCCCTCCTCCCTCGGAGAGCTTGTGACAAAGCTGGAACGGAACGGCTACGTCGAGCGCCGTCAAAATGAAAACGACAAACGGGTGATCAACGTATTCCTTACCGAAAAGGGACGCGAAGCCGAAAGTAAGTTTGTCAATCCGAGGCGCGCGGCGGCAAAATCATGGTTTGCCGGCCTCACTGAAGAGGAAAAGGCTGAGCTCTCCGAACTGCTGGAGAAAGCGATTGCCTCCATGGAGACAGCCCTTGAGAAAAGTGGGGATGCAGGACCGGAACCCGGCACCGGCTTCCCGGACGGTTTCCACCACCACGGCCCGCATTGTCATCACGGTCATCCGGACCGACCGGACGATGAACACCGCAGAGAAATGCGGAGGAAACTGGCGGAACAGTTCCGGCGCGACAATTTCATTTTTTAAGAATCCCGAGTCCCGCTCAATGAACAATCAGAAGTCCGATGCGGTAAACCAGAAACGCCACTGCCCAGGCAAACCCGCACTGATACAATACGACGCCCACCGCCGCACGGACACTGTTCATTTCCTGCCGGACCGCGTTAATTGCCGCAATGCAGGGCGTATACAGCAGCGTGAAGGTCAGGAAGACAAAAGCCGTGAGCGGTGAGAAAATACCGGCGAGCGCAGCGGGAAGGTTCGCGTCGTTGGTGCCCGTCAGAACCGCCAGCGTGCTGACGACGGCCTCTTTTGCGGTAAAGCCGGTCAGCAGGGCCGTCGAAGCACGCCAGTCGCTGAAGCCGAGCGGTGCGAAAATCGGAGAGATCCAGCGGCCGATCACGGCGAGCATGCTGTCCTTCGAAGAGGCGACCACGTTGATCTTCGCGTCGAAGGTCTGGAGGAACCAGATGATAATCGTTGCGGCGAAGATAACGGTAAACGCACGGGCCAGAAAATCCCGGGCCTTATCCCAGATAAGCATCAGAACGGTCTTGGCGCTCGGCATGCGGTAATTCGGCAGCTCCATGACGAACGGCACGGGGTTCCCGCGGAACAGCGAGCCCTTCAGAATCAGGCTGACGACGATCGCCATCAGGATTCCAAGCAGGTAAAGGCTGATCATCACAAAGGCGGCGTATTTCGGAAAAAACGCGGCGGTGAAAATGGCGTAGATCGGCAGCTTTGCGCTGCAGCTCATGAACGGCGTCAGCAGAATCGTCATTTTGCGGTCGCGTTCGCTCGACAGCGTACGGGCCGACATAATCGCCGGAACCGAGCATCCGAACCCGATCAGCATCGGCACGAAGCTGCGGCCGGAGAGGCCGATTTTCCGCAGGAGTTTATCCATCACGAACGCCACGCGCGCCATGTAGCCGGTATCCTCCAGAATGGAGAGGAAGAAGAACAGCACGACGATGGTGGGCAGGAACTGTAGAATCGTCCCCACGCCGGTAAAGACGCCGTCGATAATCAGCGACTTCACCACCGGGTTGATCCCGTAGGCGGTCAGTCCGGCGGCGGCGGCGCCCGTCACCGCGTCGATGCCGAGCGAGAGCAGGTTGCTCAGTGCGTTCCCGATCACGCCGAAGGTCAGCCAGAAAACCAGCATCATGATCAGCAGAAAAACCGGGATGGCCAGATATTTGTTCGTCAGCACATTGTCGATAGCGACGCTTCGCCTGTGCTCCTTCGATTCCCCGCTTCGCACGACGGTGTTCTCGCAGAGTCCCTCGATGAACGTGTACCGCATATCCGCAAGAGCGGCCTCCCGGTCCGTTCCGAGTTCCCGCTCCATTTCGGTGACCTCGTGCGCCAGCATGTCCTTTTCGTTGTCGGAGAGCACCAGCGCCTCCAGCATCGGGGCGTCGCCCTCGAGGAGCTTCGTGGCGGCGAAACGCGGCGGCACGCTGATGCGCTGGGCGTGGTCCTCCACCAGATGCGCGATGGAATGGATGGCCCTATGTACTGCGCCGGAACAGAAATCGCGCCGCTGCGGCACCCTCTTTGCCCGAGCGGTCTGTACCACTGCCTGGATGAGTTCTTCCACGCCCTCGTTCTTACTGGCGGAAATCGGCACAACCGGGACACCGATTTCCTTCTGGAATTCCTCCATTTTGATCGTTCCGCCGTTTGACCGAACCTCATCCATCATATTGAGCGCAATCACCATTGGAATATTCAGTTCGATCAGCTGCATACTCAAATAGAGATTCCGCTCTATATTGGTCGCATCCACAATGTTGATAATCCCGTCGGGATGCTCGTTCAAAAGGAAGTCCCGCGTTACAATTTCCTCGCTCGAATAGGGCGAAAGGGAATAAATTCCCGGAAGGTCGACAACCGTCACATCTTTTTCCCCGCGCACCAGCCCGGCTTTCCGCTCCACCGTCACGCCCGGAAAATTCCCGACATGCTGATTCGAGCCCGTCAGCTGATTGAACAGGGTCGTTTTGCCGCAGTTCTGATTCCCCGCAAGCGCTAAAATCATCTGCTTTCCCCCTCCTCGACTTCGATTTTTTTCGCGTCGTCGACGCGAAGCGTCAGCTCGTAGCCGCGCAGATGAATCTCGATCGGGTCGCCCATTGGCGCCACCTTCCGGATCATCACCGCCGTGTGCGGGGTCAGCCCCATATCCAGCAGGCGCCGCCGCAGCGCGCCCTCCCCGCGGACCTGTAGGATCTTGCCGCTCTGCCCGATTTTCAGCCGGTCCAGTGTCATTTCCACCCATCCTTTCTTCGTTTCCCCCCGGAGGACTTCGCGCCCCCGTTCGAAAGCAGGTTTCGGATGTCCCCTGCCGCATGTGTTAGCCTCTGCTAACACAATTATTGTATTCCCCTCCAACGAGTTTGTCAAGCCTAACTCAAATACAAATTTCAGGGAAATGTAGGCGCACAGGCAAAAAAAAGAAGAAGAGCCTATCCATTCGGCTCTCCTTCTTCTTTTTTACGCCTGAAGATCAAGGGAATCCAGTACTTTTTTCAGCGCCTCGGCGGAGTGCAGCAGCTCGAGCTGCTCCTCCCCGCTCAGCGGAACATCCAGCACCTTTTCGACGCCCCGCGCGCCCACGATGGTTGGCACGCCCATGCAGACGCCGCTCAGGCCGTAGTGGCCTTCAATCAGGCTGGATACCGGGAGGATGGAACGTTCGTCGCGGAGAATGCACTCCGCGATGCGCCGCACCGCCATGGCAATGCCGTAGTAGGTTGCGCCCTTCTTTTTGATGATTTCATAGGCACTGTCGCGCACATCCTCATACAGCTTCTTCATGTTCTGTGCGTGGTCGTGGTAGCCGCACAGCTCGCAGAAATGATACAACTCCACGCCGGAAACGTTCGCGCTGCTCCAGAGGGGAAGCTCGCTGTCGCCGTGCTCCCCGACGATGAAGGCGTGCACGCTGCGGCTGTCCACCCCAAGATGACGGCCGAGCAGATATTTCAGCCTGCCCGTGTCCAGCACCGTGCCGGAGCCGATTACCCGCTCCGGCGGAAAACCGGAGAGCTTGAGGGCCGCGTAAGTAAGAATATCCACCGGATTCGACACGATC
>JAEWRF010000104.1 GCA_023460155.1 Bacillota bacterium
TTCCTGTTCGTCGGCTTCGGCTGCGCTTCGGGAGCGTCTTCCGGCGCCGCCGGGGGCGGAGAACCCAGCGCGCCGCCTGCTACTTCGGCGATCGGCATGGCGGACGAAACGCAGGCGGACTACGGAACCCGGACGAACGCAGCATCGTCCGGCGCGGCGAAGCCCGCCGCGGCAAAGCAAACCGCTGCTGCCGCCGCACCGAGCACAGCCGACGCCGGGCGCAAGATCGTAAAGAGCGCGGAGATGACGGTGGAAACCGAGCATTACGACAAATCCGCGTCGGACTTTCAGACCGCAGTTGCGAAATTCGGCGGGTACATAGAAAACTCCGACATTCAGGGCGCGGGCGTCAATGCGGGAGACACGAAGCGCACCGCCACCTATACCGTGCGCGTCCCGGCGGAAAAGCTGGATTCGTTCCTTGATTCTGCCGGGGCCGTCGGCTGCGTGACCGCCAAGAGCATCCACGGGCAGGATATCACCCAAAGCTACACGGACAACGACGCGCGGCTGAAAGCCCTCAAGGAGGAGCGGGACCGCATTCTCGAGCTGATGAACAAGGCGACCAAGATTGAAGACGTGATCGCCATCGAGCAGCGCCTGACCGACGTTCAAAACCAGATCGAACAGCTCACGGCAAGCCTGAAAAACATGGATTCGCTTGTCTCTCTTTCAACCGTCACCGTGACGATTAGGGAAGTCGAGGCCGTGCAGCAGCCCGCGCAGAAGGGCTTCGGGAACCAGGTTGGTGCTCTGTTCGCCGCTTCGGTGGACGCGCTCGGCAAGACGTTCCGATACCTCGCGCTCGGCATGGTGGCGGTTCTTCCGTTCGCCGTGGTATTCGGCGCCATCATCGCGGTGGTGGTTCTCGTTTATAAAAAGCGGAACAAGAAAAAAGCCCCTCCGGAAAAGCCCGAAGAGGACAAGAAAAAGTCGGAATAAAATTTCTGAGAGGAAATCGCTTCAAGCGGTTGAAAGACTCTTGAAGCGATTTTTGCTTCTTTTGATGGAACCTGAAAGAGCAGAAGTCCCTTGCGGGACTTCTGCTCTTTTCAGATCGAAAATTCCGAAAAATCGCGGAGGTAGCCGTCAGCAAACTCCCGCATTGCGGACTCGTCCGCGGCGGCGCGGGAATCGTAGACGCCGTAGGCGGTCATGCCGGCCGCCTTCGCGCCCCGGATCCCGGGGAGCACGTCCTCAAACACGACGCAGCGCTCCGGCTTCACGCCGAGCCGCTGTGCCGTCAGCAGGTAAACATCCGGGAATCCTTTTCCGCGCGCGGCCTCGCAGACCGAAGCGAACGCCGAGAATCGGTCGAAAACCTCATTGCGCCTCAGGACCGGGCCGTAAAGGGTCTCCGGAAGGGCGGTTGCCACGCCGAGCCGGATTCCCTGACTGCACAGGCGGTCGAGGAGCTCGCGCGCGTGCGGCTTCAGCACAATGTTTTCGGCATACTCGTGCAGGACCATCCCGTTCCACTCCGCAATCAGCTCCTCCGGCGTATCGGGGAAGCCGTAGCGGTTGATCGTATACTCCGCCGCCTCCGAAAAACACATGGCGCTCACCGCGGCGGTATAGTCCTCCGTGACTGGGATGCCCCGCCGCCCGAGGAATGCCTCGTCGACGCGGTCCCACACGCTCATCGAGTCAATCAGCGTTCCGTCCAGGTCGAAAATCGCCGCATCGTACTCCGGCATGGCGCTCCCTCCGCTTCCCAAAGAATTTTCACCAGTATATCATCCGGAGGGCATGCTGTCAAACGCAGGCAGCGTGGTGCTGGATTCAATGGCCCGGCGTTCGGCACGGAGTACCAATGAAAATCAACTTGCTTTAGAACATTGCCGGGGCAGATGGGGAGTACCGGGGGAATACAAGGGGGACGCGGTTAGATAACCCTCTCGTCGGTGGGTCGAAGCGCCCCCCTTGTTCGCACTTTGCATACTTTCGGGCGAAACCGAAAGTATGGGCCCGCACGGTCTGAGTGCAGACCAAAGAATTTAAGAAATTAATTCAAAATTCATTAAGCCTTCGGGCTTATAATAGTAGATTGCAGGCTCAGTCTGCAGCCGGAAAAACATAATCAGAGATGATTTTTTCCGTGGACGCGCCGTCCTTCATGGTGTCGGAGACGCTTGCGTCGGCGGTGACGACCGCCAAGAGATCCAGATCGGGAACCATGATAATTTTCTGCCCTCCGGCGCCGTCGGCCCGGTACGTATCGTGAATTTTTCCGCTGACGGGGTCCCGCATCGGCTGGAGCCAGAACAGGTACCCGTAGTCAACGCCTTTGCTTACCTCAGCGTGTTTTTGAAGGGACTCGCTGACCCAGGCTTCCGGGACGATCTGCTCCCCGTCCCATTTCCCGCGGTTAAAATACAGATAGCCGAATTTGGCCATATCCCGCGGGGTCAGGTACAGTCCGAAGCCGCCGCCGTAGTAGCCTTTCGAATCCTGATCCCAATGGGCCGGAGCCATTCCGATTTTGGAAAACAGGTATTTCTCCGCGAAATCTTTTGTGTTCATCCCGGAGGTTTTCGTAATGATCACCGAAAGGAAGTGCGGAAGGCCCGTGTTGTAATCGAATTTTGTTCCCGGTTTGGTAGTAAGCGGCTGTTTTAGAGCGTATTCCATCCAGTCCCGGCTGCTGTAGTAAGGGCCAAAATTCTTGTCGACGCTGGTCAGCCCGCCCGTCATGGTGAGGGATTCTTTGATGGTGATCTCCTTTTTTTCCGGTTCGAGTCCCGTAAAATACTCCGGAAGGAAATCCGCGATCCGCTGGTTGACATTGTTGATCAGCTTTTCGCGCATGGCAATGCCGGTGAGCGCGGAGATCACGCTTTTCGTCACGGAATAAACCGGATTGGCGCTGTATCGGCTCATGCCTTTATAATATTTTTCATAGACGAGAGTCCCGTGCCGCACGACCAGAAGACTGTAGACGTTCGGGTAATGGTCCCGAATGCGCTCATCCGCCTTTGCAAGCTGAGCGGCGTCCATGCCC
>JAEWRF010000105.1 GCA_023460155.1 Bacillota bacterium
TCCGCCGCCGCCCGTGGCCCCTCCCGTACCGGGATCGTCGACGGGAGTTAAAATGGGGATTCCGTTGTCTGCCCCGCTGTCTTTCCCATCGATCTCCCCGGCAAACGCGCCTGCGGGGAACATGGACAGCGTCACCATGACGGCGAGTGCCATTGCCATGGCCCGACGGGGAACGGGATGTTTTCTTTCCGGCTGGGCCGCGTTGAAGCCGCCTGTCCTGCCGTTCACCTGCCCGGCGGCAAGGTCGCTCAGCTGTCCGCCGACCGCTTTGGCGCGGGCAATGATCACCGGAGCGGCGGTCTTGGCCTCCTCGGCCTGCGTGCGGCACCAGCGCTGTACGGCAAAGAACGCCGCACGTCCTTTGGCTGCGATCAAAAGCCGAACTTCCCGCCGTGCCCGATTCCACAGCGCCCGAGTGCTCAGCATGAGCCGTCCGCCGATCTTCCTAAGATACGCGGCGGCCTCCGCCCCCATGCGGCGAATCCACACCTTCCATGCACGGCTCTGCCTGCGGGCAAAAGCCGTCAGCGTCTTCCATCCGTTCGCCAGCCGGAGCCGATATAGGTGTGCCCGTCTGATGAGGTCAAGGCACTTCCTCGCTTTTTTTAGCATTCCATTCTCCTCCTGCTTCCCAACATTTGTTGTCAGTTTGTACAATTTTAATTATTACAACATTATTCATGGCAGATTTGGGAGTTTGTGCTACGGTTTTGTGATCTGCCTCAGCTTGCCGTCGTCTGCCAGACCGGGATACCGCTCCAGCAGCATCCGCTCGATAAACAATTGCAGCGCACCGGTCAGGGTCTGCTCCATGGAAATGCCGAGATCATCCGAAACACTTCGGTAGGCCGCTTCCAGTTCGTCGCTTAACAGGATTCCATATCGCGTCATATTCGCTCTCCCTCCCGCTGAAACCGTTTCGGATAGTAGCACACGCCCACATCAAGCGCGCGGGGTTTATCCTGATGAAAGTCCGCATAGATGCAGTACCAGCAGGTATTCTTCAATGCACCGCCCCGCGGAGTAAACGCAGGACAGCTCTGCTCGGGCCATACGTTTCCATCCCGGTTTGGGGCCTCAAGGAGTTGATCTTCCCTCCGTTGGCTCGGTCTGTTCATAAAAAAATCGCTCCCTTCTGCTTCGTGCATTCCTTGAGAGGATAGCATGAAACCGAAGGGAGCGCCCATAAAATACTTAAAAGACTCGTTTTTCTACTTAATGTTAGAATAATCCGCAAAAATAACGCTTGACAAACGAAAAAGGCACGTACTCACACAAGCAGCCGCACCTTAAAAGTATCATCTTTCGTACCGTAAAAAATCTCGCCGCCGGTTTCCTCCACAAAGGTTCGCACACTCTCGCTGCCCTTGCCGTGACCTTCTTCTTTGGCGACGGGGTATCCGTCTTTGCTGAGCGACACTTCGCCGGAATAGGGGTTCTCAACCTCCAGAATCAACTGGCCGGTATAGACGGCGCTGGCCCGGAGGTAGCGCTCCCGTTCTGGGTCAAGCTTTTCGCAGGCGTGAATGGCGTTCTCCAGCAGGTTGGAAATCACCATCGACAGGGCCAGCTCGGAGCAGGCCGTGTTTTCCGGAATATCCAGCCGGAGCTCGCAGCGGATGCCCCGCTGGGCCGCAATCGCCGCATAATAGCCCACGGCGGCATTGACTGCGATGTTGTTGCAGTAGCGGGCGGGCTTTTGCGGCAGGACGGCGGTCTGCTGTTCAATCAGGGCTGCGGCTTTATCGACTTCACTGTTTTGGATCAGCTCCAGCAGAGCGGCGTTAAAATGCCGCTGGTCATGCTGGATGATGCTCATCTGCCGCACGGATTCATCCATGACAAACAGGCGCTGCTTCATCGCTTCGCCGGAAAGCTCGAGCAGGGTTTTGTCCTGCTTTAAACGGTATTCCTTTTGCAGAATTTTGAGGCATTGAAGCACCGATGCGTAGGCCGTCAGTGCGATCGAGATAATAAGCATCAGCGGCACGGCCTCATCGGTGAGGGTTTTCACGATGTCGTCGCTGGAGACTACATAGTAGGTAAATGTGGCATATACGGACAGCGCCACAAGGAAAAACACGTTCCAGTGCTCCACCATCTGGCGGTAGAGCGGGCGTACCTTAAACCGAAGCAGCCAATAAAAAATCGAAAACAGCACCAGCCGGATCAGCACGTTGGCATAAGCAGGGTACGGCAGATTCCGGGAAAAAATGAAACTGGGGATAATGACCATGTCGCTGACGTTCTGAATGGTGATATAGCTGAACAGCCATTGCATGAACGTGTCTTTGAACAGCGGCTTGACGGCAAAGCAAAGCGCGGCAAACAGCACCGTGTCGATCTTCGCCAGCAGGGTCAGATTATTGGTGAGATAGCAATAGAGTGCAGTGCCCATGTCGACGCTCAGTATGCCCAGCATGGCAAGGCGGGTCACCCACTTGCCGTACTTTGGCTGCAGCAGGGAGAGCATCAGCACTACGTTCCCGACAGTAGAAACCAGCGCCCGCAAAAAATCCGAAAAAAGTGATTCCATTATTTTCCCTCCGCCGACAGTCGATAATCAAGATAGGCATCCCGCGCGGCGGTGTACTGCTTGGCCGACACCGGCACAAGGCCGCCCTCGCGCAGGGTAAAGCCCTCGCGGGTCAGCTTTTCCACCCGGCTCATGTTGATTGCAAAGGAGATGTGGGGCGAAAGGAAACGCTCATCCCGCAGAAGCGGTGCGATATGCTCCGCAAAGCTCCCGGCGATCGTGGTGGTTTCCACCTGCTCACCGCCCAGCAGCGTGTAGAGTGCGGCATGATTTTTATATTCGCAGCAGGCGATCTGTCCGGCGGACAGGTGGCGCAGTCCGTTCCTGGTTTTCACTGTGACGGCGGTCTCATTGCCGAAGTCCGCCTTGGAAACGGCCAGCTCCAGCGCGGAGAACAGCGTTTCCTTTCGGACGGGTTTGATCAGATAATGCAGAGGATTCACGGCATAGGCATCCAGCGCGTAACCCGGGTCGGTGGTGACGTAGATAATCTGAGCCTCGCGGCTGATCCGGCGGATGCTTTGCCCCACCTCCAGCCCGCTGATCATGGGCATCACCATATCCAGCAGATAGATGTGGAATATTTCGGTTTGGCTGACGGTCAGCAGCGCGTCCGGATGGGAGAACCGCCGGATATCTGCGGAAATCTTCCGGTTCTCTGTGTATTCCTTTGTAAAGTTCATCAGCAGATCCAGCTGATCGGGCATATCGTCACAGACGGCGATGCGCAGCATGGGCAGGCCTCCTTTGGAACGGCACTTCTGGAAAGTATAGGTATTATTTTAGCGTAAAATCCGGATTCTGGCAATAGAATGGATCCACGAGACCAAAAGCGGCACGCACAAAAAAGGAGCGCTCAATCTGAGCGCTCCTGACCGATAATTCTTTCATACGCATAATAGTGGGGCAATCCCGTCCGTAATATTGGCTGCTATTATATAAATATAGTCATATAACTATTATCTTCTTTAAGACAATCGAAGCCTGACCGACCGGCTATACTTTTTTTAAATATTCCTTGGGGGACAGCCCCGTAACGTCCTTAAACATCTTATAAAAATACTTCGGGTCTTTATATCCGATTTTTTCACCGATTTCGTAAATTTTATAATCAGATGTTTTCATCAGTTTCTTAGCGACATCAATCCGGTACTGCTTTAAGTAATCGGAAAAACTGATGCCGACTTCTTTGGTGAACAGGTGACTGATATACTCCGGAGATACCTTCATTCTGGTTGCTATTTCTTCCAGAGACACCCGGTCGCCATAAAAATTTGCAATATAATCAATGGTCTTCTTCACCAGAAGAGAATTGGCTTTTACCGATGCAGGGAAAACGGTGCGGTACATATCGACCAGCCGATTCAGGCACCCCGCCAGTTCTTCCCGCGTACAGCAGTTTTTGATATCGTCGAACAGCTTCATATTCTGCATTTTTTCTACGCAGTCCACATTGAATTCTTTATAGCAGACCAAAACGGACAGAACGTAGCGGACGCAGCTGTTTTTAATCTGATCCGGAGAAAGCCTTCGCTCCGCCAGCTGGTTCAGGAGTTTGAGGTTAATCTCGGTCAACCGGTCCGGCGCTCCGTCCTTGACCGCGTTGAGCGCTTCCATATTGATCTGCTCCGCTTCGCCTCCGTCCAGTTTTCCGTCTGCCGCGGCTTTGTTCGGGAGCATTTCTTCGCAGATCACTTTTTTATTTCCAAGGGACAGTGCCCAGGAATTTAAGGTCTGAATCTTCTCCAGCGCGGTCGGGAGGCTTTCAAGGCTCTCCGGCTTTACGAGGGATAACGTAAAATCCCGGAACCCGCACTGCTCCAATTCAAATGCCAGATGATAATCGACACTGCGTACGAGATCCGGGAGAGACTTTGCGGTATTAATCAGCGCCGTAATAAAATTATACTCCGGCAGGGTTGAAAGAAAGACGTTGTCAAAGCCGCAGGTATGGCAGAATTCATTCAGGATCCGGTTCATTTCTTCCCGGTCCTGATTTGCTCCGCAGTAAACATTCAGCAAAAACAGATTTCGGGGAACGACGGTCTTCCTCAGAATATCGGAAGCTTCCTGAAAACCGCTGATACTGTTCAGCAAAACACTCCTCAGGATTTCGCCGCGTGAAATTCCCTTTTTGCGACCGGATTTTTTTGTGTTCTGCCATTTTTCCATATTCTGAAT
>JAEWRF010000106.1 GCA_023460155.1 Bacillota bacterium
GTCTGTATGCCGTAATTTTCTATCTGCTGTTTAATTATGGTACTGATTTCTTCCGGTCTTATCTTCACCGTATTCACCTCCTTATGGATTGATTGCGGACTGCATTCGGAAAAGCTTCCCTTTGACGGTGCCGTCAAAGACATCACCGTCTACGGTCACCTTAACGCCGCCGATCAGGGACTCGTCCGTTTCCACAGCAATTTTCACGGAAGAGCCATGGTAAAGTGTTTGGAACGTTTTTCTGATGCCGTCGAGCTGTGCTTTGTCGATCGGAAACGCCGCGGATACGGTCAGGTTCAATATATTCCTGTATTCGTCCGCCAAACGGACATAAGCTCGGCATATCTCAGGCAGGGACTGAATTCTGCCTTTCTCCAGCAGCAAAAGCAGGAAATGCAGGATATTCCCCCCGACCCGTTCCTGAAAAAGCCCTTTCATGACGCTTTTCTTCGCCGGCAAATCGCTTCGCGGACTGAGAAGAAAAGCGGAAAGTCCGTTCTCTTCCTCATAAGCCTGCGAAACCGTTTCCAATTCGCTTTGATACTTTTCCACGCCGCCGTCTTCGGCTGCCAGGTCCAGCAGTGCTTTTGCATATCTTTCAGCTGCCATTGACATCAGGCGGCACCTGCCTCATCGATGAATTTATCAATCAGCAGCCTGTTGCTGTCAGAATCCAGATTAGCTTCCAGAACCTTTGAAGCGGCGGCGAAAACGAGGCCCGCCAATTCGTTCCGCAGTTCTTTCTGCATTTGCTCCCGCTCAAGCTCGATTTCTTTTCCGGCCTTCATCAGGAGTTCCTCCGCCTGCCTCTGCGCTTCGGCCAGAATATCAGCCTGCCGGGTCTCCGCTTTCGCAACGGCCGCCTCAACAATCCGTTTGCTTTCGGCCTTTGCGGTTTTCAGCTGTTTCTCATAGTCCGCCTTCATTTGCATTGCTTGCGCTTTCTGCTTTTCAGCGTCGGCAATGGAATTTTCAATTGTTTTCGTGCGGTTTTCCATGAAACTCATGATCGGTTTAAACAGAACTTTGCGAAGAACGATATAAAGGACAACCAAGTTCAGGAACGCCATAATAAATTTAAAGCCGTTTAAACTTTCCAGCAAGGAAACATCACCTCTTCCCCAAAACATCCGGTCGAAGGGAAGATGAACCGCTGAGAGGAAATAAACCTCTCAGCCATTCAACTCCATCGGGACTTACATCTTTCCAATCAGCATAACGGCGATAACGAAAGCGAAAATAGCCGTAACCTCGGAAAGAGTTGCAAAAATAAGGCTTGTGGAAAGGATTTTGCCGGCTGCTTCCGGATTTCTGGAAACGCCTTCCGACGCTTTGCAGGAAGCAATTCCAAGGGTAATACCTGCGCCGATAGCGGAGAACATTGCGATTGCCGCGGCGAATGCGATCGATCCTGACATCTGACTCACCTCCTTTGTATCACAAAGTCTGTTTCATGAATTTATATAGTAAATACAAGCCGTCCGGCCTGCAGATACCCACGGTTACGCCTGCTTTACTCCACTGCCTCCGATATGTATACGGAAGAAAGGAACACAAAGATATACGCCTGCAGACCGGCGTCGAAGATATCAAAGAAAAAGCTTGCCACGGGGACAACGGGTTTGGCAAAAATCGCGCCCGCATACAGCATTTCCATAATGATGTAGCCTGCCAGAATGTTCCCGAAAAGCCGAAGGGAAAGCGAAATGGTCCGGGTCCCGTAATCGAGAAGGTGAAACGGGAGCATAATGGGAACGGGTCTAAAAAAGCTCAGAAGAAACCCCTTGAAGCCCTTGTATCGGATGCCTGATATCGCTACCAGACTGACCGTCATAAGCGCCATCGTCACGGTGATATTCAGGTCTTTGGTTGGCGGATCGATGGAAAACTGCGGTATCCCGGCAAAAAAGCTCAGTCCGGTCAGCCGATACAGGTCCGCCGCCGTTGGGAAAATGTTGAAGATTCCGGAAACATTCGCGAACACAAGGAACAGGAGAATCGTGCCAAAATAGGGGACAAAGTCGATGCCGTGTTCTCCCATATTGTTCTTGATCAGCTTGGTCACAGTCTCCACAATAATCTCAGCAATGTTCTGCTTCCCCGTAGGAACCGTTTTCAGATTCCGGGTAAACACCAGAGATAAAATAATCAGAACGGCCATGATAATCCACATCATTACGATGCTGTCCGCCACAGGGATATTCAGACTCCCGATATGTATCCAGAACAGATTTCCGGATTCAAATGCCTTGGAAGCGTCCAACCGAAGCACCACCTATTCAAAATCGTTTTTTGTCAATCCTGCCGCCTCTGTGATACTGTTGCCCATTACAATAGCCGGAACCGCCAAAATTCCTGCGATAAACCCATACAGAACCCAGGCGTTTATGATGTACAGAATGAGGATAACCGGCAGGAAGGCAAGCTGAATTGCGGTAAACACAAGGATGCTGCCCGCGACCGCTTTTCCGCCGTTCCATGCGGAAAAGGCGTGAAAAAGACGTTCGTTGCCGACCAGCCGGGCCACGCTCAGTAAGGTTCCCACAAGCAGACCCGCAAGAGCGGGCCATCTGTTTTTTCCCAGCAGCGCCAAATCCGCCGCTGATAATAGAATCAGGTAAATCGCCGCTCTCTTTACAATGAATCGGTCCAGTTTTCCGAAAAACATCTTCTCATACCCCGCGTATCTTCTGAAACCGTTGTCTGCAGATGGTGTGGGGACACACGCGGGTCAAACTCCGCGTGTTATCCCCCTATTTGAAACATACTTCTTGTGCTGTCGCTTCTCGTAAACTCATTCAGATAATGGCGCTGAGGTTTATTTTTGATTGCCGAGGCGATCCGTTCCTTTACGGCCTCATACGGCAGATCTTTCAAATTGATCTCCTCCGACGAATGGAGACAGGTTTTCAGCTTTCCGTCCGCAGTCAGCCGGATTCGGTTGCACTGTTCACAGAATGGATGACTCATCGGATTGATGAGTCCTATCCTGCCCTTGTAACCGGGAATGCGGTAAAGGGTTTCAACGCCCCCCGCCGGGCTCTCGATCGGCTCAAGCCGCGGTTCCCGCTCCAGGACCTTGGAAGAACTGATAAAGCACTTGCTCTCCCAACCGACGCATTCGCCGATGGGCATCAGTTCAATAAAACGTACGTCGATTTCTTTGTTTCTGGTCAGTTCCACAAGGCTGCCGATTTCATCATCGTTAAAGCCGCCGATCAGGACAGTGTTAATTTTCAGAGGCAGAAGGCCCGCCTCTTCGGCTGCCTGAATTCCCCGCAGAACATCGTCCAATTCCCCGCAGCGCGTAATCTTTTTATATTTGGCCGGATCAAGGGTATCCAGACTGATATTGACCCGTGAAACCCCTGACTGCTTCAGTTCCTTCGCCATCCCGCCAAGCAGAATGCCATTTGTGGTAATGCAGATCTCCTTGAGCCCTTCAATCGCGCCGATCTGCCTGCAGATCTCCAGAATTCCGTTTCGCACCAGCGGCTCCCCGCCCGTGATGCGGACCTTATTCACCCCGAGCTCAGCTGCCGCGCGCACAATGGACACGATCTCTTCGACGGAGAGAATCTCGGAGTGCAGTTTTTTCACAACCCCGTTTTCCGGCATGCAATAACTGCAGCGCAGATTGCACAGGTCGGTTACCGAGATCCGCAGGTAGTTGATTGTTCTGTCATAGGCATCCTTCATGAAGATTCACCGCCGTTCCAATAAAAATCTCCGCTTTTTCCTCCGGACTTACTGACAAGATGAATTCCCGTCAGCTCCATATTCTTATCGATGGCCTAGCACATATCGTAAACCGTCAGGAGAGCAATCGACGCGCCGGTTAGCGCTTCCATTTCCACCCCCGTTTTTCCATCGATACTCACCGTGCAGACCGCCGTGATAACTCCGCCTTCCGGATCGACCTCAAAGTCGATTCCGCACTTGTTGATGTTGAGCGGATGACACATCGGAATCAAAGAAGAGGTCTGTTTCGCGCCCAGGATGCCGGCCACCGTGGCAACGCCTAAAACGTCGCCTTTTTTCACCGTATGGCCGGAAACCGCTGCGATGATTTCGGGACTGACCCGTATGCTTCCCTTGGCCACGGCTATCCTTGTGGTAACGGGCTTCCCGGAAACATCGACCATTACAGCGTTTCCGTCACTGTCGAAATGAGTAAATTCTCCCATGTCAAAACCCTCTCCTTTTGCCTTTTCACGGACAGGAAATTCTGCGGTGCCGCTGAGTATGTGAAGACCGCCGGCGGTTTCGTCTGCTGAAAAAGGATCCAGCCAGTCGTTCCTTCCGGATTTAAACGCGGCTGCCGTATGCGATGCTGCAGGCGCCTTCTCCCGTAACCATACAGGGGCCCGCCGGATTTTCGGGGGTGCATTTCCTGCCGAAGTTCGGGCAGAGCGTCGGCTTCATGCCTTTCAGAACCTCGCCGCACATGCAGGCCTGCGCGTCTTCTCCGCTTATTTCAGGCATTTTCAAGCCGAATTTTGCCTCTGCGTCAAACCTTAAGTATTGGTCCCTCAATACCAGCCGGGAGTTCGGCAGAACGCCGATCCCCCTCCAATTCGCATCTTTCAGCGTAAAGGTATCGTCAATCAGCTTCCGGGCGCGGACATTGCCATTTTCATTTACTACATTTTCATACTGATTCATTACTGAACTGCTTTTTTTGCCGTACTGAACCATCGCCTGCAGGACAGCCTGCAGAATATCAGTCGGCTCAAAACCCCCGATCACACACGGCAGACCGTATTCCCGGACAATTCGGTCAAATGGAGCTGTTCCGGTCACCATTGCCACATGCCCGGGGCAAAGAAGGATGTCGATATCCGCATGAGAAATGACGTATTCGATTGCCGGAGGAGTAATCCGGTGGGCCGAAATGATGGAGAAATTGTCCGTGTTTCCGGCTTCCTGAATGACCGCGGCCGTACCGGGAGCGGTGGTTTCAAATCCGACCGCGAAATGCACCACTTCCGATTTTGTCGCCTTTGCAAGCTCCAGCGCCTGTGAGATGTCGTAAACCATCCGGACATCGACGCCTTCCAGCCTGAGTTTTTCCAATGAGCCCCATCTTGTCGGCACCCGAAGGAGATCTCCGAAGGTAGTAAAAACGATGTGCTCCTTTTTCGCGAGTTCCAGGCCCATTGCAATTTCTTCTTCCGGCGTAACGCAGACCGGGCAGCCGGGACCGCTCAGCAGGTGGATGTTGGGGGGCAGAAGGTCGCGCAGGGAATACTGAACGATTGTGTTTTCATGCGTACCGCAGAAATTCATGATTTTCAGTTCCCGTTCCCGGAGCCTTCGGTTCTCCTTTTCAATGGCGTCAAGGAGCTGTCTGGCATAGGCATCCGTCGCAACCACGTCGCGGTAAATCTTCCTTGGGTCTTTTACGATTTCGGTTGCAAAACCGGCATGAACCGCCACGGTATCGCCGATCTTTACTTTTGGCAACAGCGTAATGGAAACCTCTTTCTGCGCGCCTCTGAAACTGACGACTGCATCTTTCCCATTAAGCTTGATCACCTCACCAAATGCCGCAACGCACATCGCTCTCACCTCCCCTGAAATCGTCTTTGTTCATTCGACCTCCAGGCTGTCGATATACAATTCTTTGCCAGAAATGATTTTCATGCTTTTCTTCCCGCAGACAGTGCACTCGGAAAATGGAATCTTCGTTTCATATTCGTTGCCGCAGTTCCGGCACCTTACCCGGACAGGGACACGTCGGATGATCAGTTCCGCACCTTCCAGCGCCGTCACCTGAACATACATCTCAAAACAGAGCTTCATGGTCGTGTCTTCGACCCCGGTTAACTCCCCGACCACAAGCCTGACCTGCATGACCCGCTTTACATCGTGTTCTTTAAGCTGTTCCTTAATTACTTCGCAGATGCTTCTTACCATAGCAAGTTCGTGCAATTCGAGGCACCTCTTTCCGGGTTCCGGCCGTCAGCGTTCGGTGCACGAAATGCACGGGTCCACGCTGCCGACAATAACCGGGATATCCGCGATTTTGTAACCGGGCATCATAACGCTCAGGGCCCCCCAGTTCGGATAAGTGGGAACTCTCCACTTGATGCGTTCCGGAATCGGCGTCCCGTTCGTGCGAGCGTAATAAATCAGTTCGCCTCGGGGCGCTTCCGACTTCGCAATCGCCTCGCCCGCGGGAATATCCGGCATACAGTCAAGGTCGGTCGGACCGTCCGGCATATCCTTCAGGCACTGTTCAATAATCCGGATGGATTCCGGGACTTCCTGCAGCCGAACGAGAAGCCTGGAAAAAACATCTCCGTTCTTTTCGACGGCCGGGTTCACCTTGAGTTTGTCATAAGCGGCGTAAGGATTGTCCACCCGCACGTCATATGGGACGCCGGATGCTCTCGCGACCGGTCCGACTACACCGTATTCAATCGCCTTATCGGTCGGAAGAACGCCCACGTTTTCCGTACGGCGGCGGATCGAAGCATCCGTCCTGCATATTTTTGTGATCTCCTCCAGCGGCTTTTTAAGGCCTTCGAGGGTCTTGAGAATGTATTTCGCCTGATCGGGGGAAATGTCATACCTTACCCCGCCAATGGTATTGACGGAAAGATTCATGCGGTTCCCGAAAACGGATTCTTTCAGATCCTGCATGGTTTCCCGAAGCTCCATCGCATGCATAAAGAGCGAGTCGAAACCGATGATATGCGGAAGGATGCCGATATTGAACAGGTGCGAGGAAACCCGTTTAATTTCATCGGCTATCGTCCTAAGATACTCTGCGCGCTCCGGAATCTGGATTCCCGCCAGTTTCTCCAGCGCCATGCAGTAAGTGAAGGGATGATTGTTGGAGCAGAGAGAGCAGACCCGTTCCGTAAGCGTCAGATTCTGATAAAAATTCCGCTGCATGGTAAGAAATTCGATTCCGCGGTGAACATGCCCAGCATTGATTTCGAGGCCGACAACGGTTTCGCCCTCGACCTGAAGCTTAAAATAGATCGGTTCTTCCAATACCACATGCACCGGGCCGATGGGGATATTATAGCTGCTCATTGGAATTTTCCCCCTTCCGGTTGGATTCCATGATTTTTTCCCATAATGTGTTGGTGCTTGCGCCGTTCAAAGCCTCCGACAGGGGAATCATGGTATGGTCCTTCATCGAAATATCCTTATCCAGAAACAGCCGTTTCGGATTCGGATGGCCCTGAAGCTTAATATTGAAAAGCTCCTGCATTTCCCGCTCGTGCCAGTCCGCACTGATGAGGATCGGGGTGATCGATTTCACGGCTCTTTCCTGATCCGGCAGAGTAATGGCTGCCGTCAGATTGATCCGGTCAAAATAGAAATGGTAGTTGACAACGACCTGAACCGGGTTTTCCACCGAACCGTCCGCCTCATGGCCGGAGACTTGTTCCACTAAGGGCGAAGGGGTATTCAGAGGAGAGATCGTCATGACTCTTCCTTTTAAACCGGCCACGACCTCCGCCACCGCAACAATATCGTCCGGATGCTCCAAGCTGCACCATCCGCAGACAACGCCCTTCCGGTCAATATCCCATTTCAGATGAAATCCGCCGCCTAATTTCTGAGTCAGCCGGTTTTCAAACTGATTCATTGCCTCATCCTTCATGGTTTGGACACGCACCTTCCCATAGAACTTTTCTGCGGCACTTCGGGCACATTTTGCTTAAGCCCCGTGCGTCGCCTTCTTTACCGTAAATCTTCTCCACCATAGCCGGTGAAAGCGGAACGATCGGTTCGCCGCAGCAGACACAAGGCTGTTTCTTTACATAAGTCTTTTCAATATAGTTGTATTTATCCTCCTGCAGATGCGCGGTATGGTAATCGGTTGTCAGATGAATGGCATCGTTTGGGCAGTAATATTCGCAAAGTCCGCAGAAAGTGCAGGTGTCGTGCCATACGACAAAATCAATCCCTTTTTTATTCTCGGATTCCTGTATCTTGATCGCGCCCCCGGCGCAGACATATTCGCACACATGACAGGCCACGCAGGCCTCGGGATTGTGCTTGATTTTCCCCCTCAGCTTTTCCGGGGCAGGCGAATCCTGAAAGGGATATGCGATGGTAGACGGGCCTTTCGCCAGATTTTGAAGAATGATCTTTAAAAACGCAGCCATGAATATCCCCCTTAGAATTTCTTTTTCCAAATTTCGATTGCCATTGCAATCCCGTCGATAATCGCCTGCGGCCGCGGGGGACACCCCGGAACATTAACGTCCACCGGGATATAGGAATCCAGCTGGGTTTTAACCGAGTAGCTCTCCCGGAAAACGCCGCCCGAAATCGGGCAGATACCCACCGCAACAACCACCTTCGGATCCGGAATCTCATTGTAAACACGGAGGACCTTATCCCGCACAACCGCCGTAACCGGCCCTGAAATCAGCACAATATCCGCGTGCTTCGGGCTCCCGCAGTACCGGCAGCCGAGCCGTTCGACATCATACCGGGGGATCAGAGCGGTTGTGGCCATTTCAACGTCGCATCCGTTGCACGAGCCGGCATTGATCCGGTAAATCCAGGGAGATTTCTGAACGATCTTCTGAAGTATCTCTGCCATTTCTTTCTCCTCCCTATATTCTGACGGAAAGCAGCGTCAGCGCTAAACTAACCAGTGCCAGAGCGGTGGGAACCAGCAGATAGAATTTATAGGCCTGATCCAGGCGCATTCTGGCCCGGGAAGCCCGAACAAGAGTAACCGTAAACAGAGTCAGAATCATGCATTTCACGATAAACCACAGCAGATTAAGAAGCCAGAAGCTTCCGATTCCCGACGGAAAAAACAACGCGACGGCCAGAGCCGAAAGCACCGACATCTTCAGTCCGCCGGTCAGTTTAAACATGGCAAGCCCCATGCCCGAGTATTCCAGGAGAGGGCCTTCGGTGATTTCGGTTTCCGCTTCCGGAATATCGAACGGCACTACCCCGAGCGTCCCGGGAATACAGCACAGCAGCGCAAGAAACGCAGGCAGCATCGGCAAATCGAAGAGCAGGGAGCCTTTTATCAGCTGATAATTGACGATGCCGCTCAGCGAAAAGACAGCTGTTCCTCCCATCGCCGTTCCGACTCTCATTCCTACCGTCAGGAAAACGATCAGCAGAGGAATTTCATACGCCAGCATCATAGTGACTTCTCTGGAAAGCCCGATGGAGCTGTAAGGCGACCCGGAAGCCGACGCCCCGATGATCAGGGCGAGCGCCGGTGTCGAAAGCAGATACAGAATCACCAGAAGATCGCCGGACTGATAGAGACCGGAATAGATGCCCGCGACGGGAATGACGGCGATCGCCGCGAGCATGCCTGCAAAGCCAAGCAGAGGAGCGGCACGGAAGGCGGCAGCGTTAGCGGTTCTCGGGATCAGCGTTTCCTTCTGGGACAGTTTGATCATATCAAGGTACGGCTGATAAACGGGAGGTCCGACGCGTCTCTGCATGCGGGCATATATCTTGCGGTCGACTCCGGTCAGGAACAGCCCCATCAAAACGGCGAAAAGGCCTCCGGGGAAAACCAAAATGTTGTAAAGAAGTCCTGCGATATTCATTCTTCCTCCGCCTCCTCGCCGTCTCCGAACACGGGAATTACGGCTTTGTGCAGTTTTTTCACCAGTCTTACGGGGGTTTCGTACAAATTCTGCGCGGATACGTTGCTCGCATCCGAATCAAGGTCGGTCACACCGCAGGTGTAGGCATCCGTATACCTGACCTTTTTATTGCCGGAAAGCAGAAGCACCGCGCCGACGGCAAGTCCCAGGAGGAGCATAATCGTGATGGTTCCGACCTGCCACGTGCCGAGCGGCGTATCGACGCTGAACAGCGTATAGGACGGCGGCGCGATTCCCGCCAGAGCCAGCACTTTTGAAATAACGGAAATGGGAAGTCCGGGCATGACGCCGAAAAGAACACTTACTGCGGACAGCACACCCATCGGCACCAACATGGTCCACGGTGCCTCTTTGACATTCTCAGAGGATTTCGAGGGAACTCCGAAGAATGCAGAATGCATGAATTTTACAAAGTAGGCCATGGTGAACACGCTGCCGACCAGTGAGAAGATTGCAAGGAAGACCTGGCCTTTCTGCATGCACGCCTCATAGATAATCCATTTGGAGGTAAAGCCACTGAACGGCGGGATACCGGCCAGCGAGAGCGCTCCCACCAGAAAGAACGTCATCGTCACCGGCATTTTTCTGCCGAGGCCGCTGACTTCGTCCAGATTGTGGGCATGGGCCTGTACCATAATCGCTCCTGCCGCAAGGAACAGCAGGTCTTTAAAAAACATATGGTTTACAAAATGCAGCATTGCTCCGGTTAGTCCCAGCGTGGAGCCGAGACTCAGACCGAGTATAATATAACCGATCTGGCTGACGGTGCTGTAAATCAGCAGCCGTTTGATTCCGCGCTGCACCAGTGCCATGGCACCGGCATACAGAATCGTAAATCCGCCGATCCACGAGATCACGCTCATCACAACCGGGCTGCCTCCAGCCATTCCAAGGCGGGCAAACACAACGGCCCCGCCCATGAGGAAGAACAGCTTAATCAGCCCGTACGGCGCGCTCTTCAGAAGCACCGAAGAAATATATCCGCTCACCGGGGTCGGGGCCGTGGCCGGATGCATCTGGTAATCGATGCGGAACGGCAGAGCCGCGGCCTTCATCAGAAAACCTACCGCGATGAGAACAAGTCCCAGCCCAGCCGTGCCGAGGTCCATGCTCTTCAGACGTTCCGCAAGCACGGTCATATCAAAGGCGCCCGTTTTTGCCGTAAGAATCAGAATCCCTAAAAACGCAATACTCGCGCCGATGTAGTTAAAGATAAAGTACTTGAACCCTTCCTTTAACGCGTCCTTTGTTTCCTCATGGATTATGGAGAAATACAGCGTCCAGCTGCTCATAATCTCCCAGAAAATGAAGAAGGAAAAGAAGTCCTTGCTGGTGGCGACGCCGATCAATCCGCCGATCATCATCAGGAAGAACATGTAATAGCGGTTCTGGGCATGTCCGTGTCCCATATAACCGAGGGAATACAGCATATTGAGCAGGCCGACAAAGGCAATCAGCAACGCAAAGCTTAAGGAGTATACGTCGAACGCCGCATGGGAAGCGACGATTGCGGCAAGCGACGCAATCATGACGGCGACGGAGGTCCAGCCTGCGACTTTCGGTGAACGTTTGCCGAGGAAGTATGCCAGCAGACCGCCAAGCATCGGGATCATAATAATCACCGGCCAGGTTACCTGAATCTGCGGGACGGCGGCCATTGCCATTCCGCCTTTTGCCGCGACGTAATTTGCGGCGGAAGTGACCAGACCGAGCCCAAACTGCGGGAAAAGCCCGTTGAAGAGCACCAGCCCGGTCAGCAGACCGATTGGGATCAGCATGGTCATAGGG
>JAEWRF010000107.1 GCA_023460155.1 Bacillota bacterium
ATCGGTATCCCGCACTGCCCGGTTTGCGGCAGAGAGATCCGCCAGCAGACCGTCGATCAGATCGTAGACCGCGTGATTGAGCTTCCCGAAAACTCCAAAATTCTGATTCTCGCCCCGGTTGTCCGCGCCCGCAAGGGAGAGCACGCAAAGGAGCTGGAAGCCGCTCGGAAAGGCGGGTTTGTCCGCGTCCGTGCCGACGGGATCATCTACGATCTTTCGGAAAAAATTGAGCTGGAAAAGAACAAAAAGCACACGATTGAAATTGTGGTGGACCGTCTTGTCATTCAGCCGTCCATTCGTTCCCGTCTGGCGGATTCTGTGGAAACCGCTTCCAGTTTGACCGGAGGTCTTCTAACTGTCAGCGTCGTCGACGGAAAGGACTACATCTTTTCCCAGAATTACGCATGCCCGGAGCATGGAATCAGCATTGAGGAACTTACGCCCCGCATGTTTTCCTTCAATAACCCCTACGGCGCCTGCCCGAAGTGCACCGGCCTCGGCATATTCATGAAAATCGACCCGGCTCTGATTATTCCCGACAAGTCTCTTTCTGTCAATAAAGGCGGCATCAAAGCGAGCGGCTGGGCGATGGAGGGGAATACCATAGCGGCAATGTACTTCCGCGGTCTTGCCAAGCATTATCATTTTTCCCTTGATACTCCGGTTGAAAAACTTCCAACTGAAATTGTGGACATTCTGCTCTACGGCACAAAGGGTGAAAAAATCCAGTTGGAACGTGCCAACGATTACGGGCACAGCGTTTATCAGGCTGAGTTTGAAGGAGTTATCAACAATCTGGAGCGCCGTTATCGCGACACGCAGAGCAATTGGATCAAAGAAGAAATTCAGTCCTATATGAGCGCGATTCCGTGCGATGAATGCCATGGGAAGCGCCTGTCACCCACAAGTCTTTCGGTGACGGTGGGCGGGATCAACATCGCGGATTTCTGCGAAAAATCCGTCACAGCTGCCTTAGCGTTTCTGGACCAGCTTCAGCTGACCGAACGGGAAAACACCATTGCCCGTCTTGTTTTGCGCGAAATCCGGAGCCGCCTCGGATTTTTGAAAGATGTCGGGCTGGAATACCTCACGCTCTCCCGTGCCGCGGGAACGCTCTCCGGCGGTGAGAGCCAGCGAATCCGCCTTGCCACCCAGATCGGTTCCTCCCTTACCGGCGTGTTGTACATTCTGGATGAACCGAGCATTGGCCTGCACCAACGCGACAACGAAAAGCTCCTCGGCACGCTGAAGCATCTGCGCGACATCGGCAACACTGTCATTGTCGTGGAGCACGACGAAGATACCATGCGGGCCGCCGACCATATTGTAGACATCGGCCCCGGCGCCGGCGTGCACGGTGGGGAAGTGGTCTTCAACGGCAAGGTTGAGGACATCGTAAACTGCAAAGAGTCGATTACCGGGCAGTACCTGAGCGGCCGAATGAAGGTAGAGGTTCCTTCGGTGCGCCGGAAGGGCAACGGAAGAAAACTGAAAATCATCGGCGCCTCCCAGAACAACCTGAAAAATGTCGACGTAGAGATTCCTCTCGGGGAATTCGTCTGCATCACCGGCGTATCCGGTTCCGGGAAGTCGTCACTGATCAACGAAATACTCTATAAATATCTGGCGGCCGAACTGAACGGGGCCAAGCAGCACCCCGGGCAGTTCCGCAGAATCGAAGGCCTTGCCGCCCTTGACAAGGTTATTCAGATTGACCAGTCGCCGATCGGGCGCACGCCGCGCTCCAACCCCGCCACCTACACCGGTGTGTTTACCGACATCCGGGATCTCTATGCCTCCACACAGGATGCAAAGCTGCGCGGCTTTAACTCCGGGCGCTTTTCTTTCAACGTCAAGGGCGGGCGCTGTGAGGCCTGCGAAGGGGATGGGATCATCAAGATCGAAATGAATTTTCTGCCGGACGTCTATGTGCCATGCGATGTCTGCAAGGGAAAACGCTATAACCGTGAAACCCTCGAAATCCGGTACAAGGGAAAGAACATCTACGATGTTCTGGAAATGACGGTGGAAGAAGGGCTTGAGTTTTTCTCCAGTATTCCGCGGATTGCACGCAAGCTGCAAACTCTGCAGGACGTCGGCCTTGGCTATGTGAAAATCGGTCAGCCCGCCACCACACTATCCGGCGGCGAAGCACAGCGGGTCAAGCTGGCAGCCGAACTCGGGAAACGCGCGACGGGCCGCACGATTTACATTCTGGACGAGCCCACCACCGGACTGCACATCGCCGATGTTCACAAGCTGATTGAAGTACTGCAGAAGCTGGTAGACGGCGGAAACTCCGTCGTCGTGATTGAGCACAACCTTGACCTCATCAAAACTGCGGATTACCTGATCGACCTTGGCCCTGAGGGCGGAGACGCCGGCGGGCAGATCGTTGCAGCAGGAACGCCGGAGCAAATTGCGGCCGTCGCAGAATCCTATACCGGGCAGTTCCTAAAAAGATATCTCTCATGAAAAAAAACGACCCTTAATGGGTCGTTTTTTATTTTATATGGTTTATATAGCTTGCAATTCCATCTTCGTCAACCGGATTGACACTGTTTCTGGTCCGGGAAAGCGAAAGATTTTCCACATGCTTGATACCTTCTCCGGGTTCCACACGAAAAACTGGGCTAAGTGAGGTAATCTCAGCAAAATCTTTTCGGAAACCAACCTCCAGCGAACAGTTGAAATCCGGGTAGGGAGCCTGCGGGTTATGCACATACCGTTTCATCACGGTATATTTCGGACCCACGTAGGCGGCCCAGCCAAGAACGTCGTTGATCCCGACGCGCAGCGGACGCTCTTCCTGTACGTCATGGGTTAACGTAAAAAACCGGTTGCCCAAAAAAATCCTGCGGTCGCGGATATCGGTTTTCGGCCAAAGCGCAAGAGTCCGATTTGGTTGAACCGGTTCATCCATGTCGCTGTTTTGGGGAAGCAGCACCGTCCCGCCGCCGCCGAACAGAGTGGAGGAGCGAAGGCCGAACGTCTGAACTTCCTTGGAA
>JAEWRF010000108.1 GCA_023460155.1 Bacillota bacterium
CCCGTGATCAGCACCATCGCGGCAAGGGAAACCATACTTTTCCCCATTGCTCCGAAACGGCGAAAATCGATCAGCCGGAGAACACGTTTCAATGTCTGCATAAATTCACCCTTTTCCTGCGATCTGCGGGCGGTTTTTAGGGTTTTTCCACCACTCGCATGACCACCGGCGGAATCACTTCCGTCGATGCGAGTATTATATTCATCGAATGGCCGGATGTCAAATCCAAACTTAAATCAATTTTGTGCAGTTTATACAAATCCGTCGATTTTTTATTTCAAAATTCGCACCAATACCGGTGGTAGAAGCTGTATTTGCCTTTTCGCTGGTTTCGCGGACCCACCGTTTTCTGTGCAACATGTAAGAAAATGGTCGGTTACAATCTTGTTACAACTGTTACACTGATGTTTTTTGTACATTTCCGGCTAATTTCTTCCTGTTTTTCATACACAATTTGTTCATGATTTTTGAAAAAACGGCTGTGCGTCTGCATTTTTCCAGAGTCATCCAAAAAAACCGACTTGCGGGTGCCCGGTGTGAAAAAATCACATTGCGCAAACGGGCTTTTTCTGTGCCGCGATAAAAAAAAGCCTCCGGAAAACCGGAGGCAAAGGATCGTATTGGAAAAATCAGCGTTTGGAGAACTGAGGTGCGCGGCGGGCCGCTTTGAGGCCGTATTTCTTGCGCTCTTTCATTCTCGGGTCGCGGGTCAGGAACCCGGCCCTCTTGAGCGGAGTACGCAGATTTTCGGAGTCGTGCTGCAGCAGCGCGCGGGCGATGCCGTGACGGATCGCGCCGGCCTGGCCGGTGACTCCGCCGCCTGCCACGCGGCAGACAACATCGAACTTCTCGTCGGTTTTAGTCAGAACGAGCGGCTGACGGACGATCAGCTTCAGGGTCTCAAGCCCGAAATAGTCGTCGATGGTGCGGTCGTTGACCGTAATCTTCCCGGTGCCCTGATACAGGCGCACGCGGGCGACGCTGCTCTTTCTTCTGCCGGTCCCATAAAAATAAGGTGCTTTTTCGTACATCTTTATTATCCTCCCGTTACAGTTCCCAGGCCTGCGGCTTCTGGGCGGCGTGGCTGTGTTCGGCACCCGCGAAGAGGCGCAGCCTCGTCATTGCGGAGCGGCCGATGGTGGTGTCCGGAACCATGCCCTTAACGGCCAGCTCCATCGCCTTGCAGGGGTCTTCGGCCATCAGAGTCTTGTACCCGAGCTTCTTCATGTGGCCGATATACAGCGTGGGATGATAATAGATCTTTTTCTCAAGCTTTTTGCCGGTCAGAATTGCCTGCGCGCAGTTAATGATCACCACGTGATCTCCGCAGTCGGCGTGCGGCGCGAAGATGACCTTGTGTTTTCCGCGGAGCAGAGCAGCGGCCTGTGCGGCGACGCGGCCAAGCGGCTTTCCTGCGGCGTCGATGACATACCACTTGCGCTGGATGTCGCCGGCCTTTGGCATAAAGGTGGACATATTGTTACCTCCTGAAATTTGTGAAAATTCTCGTTCCGCGCAAACGGGCGCGGCATTGCACGTTTGATATTACCACACGAGACGCCTCGTGTCAAGTGGTCAATCCCCAATATTCGAATTTACTTTTGTATCGCTTCCGTTTTCTCGCGATAGCGGGCTCTTTCGCTCTCTATCTCATTCGCCGTTTCACTTTTCCGCACTGTTCGAAACCGGCTCAACCCGTCTCTTTTTCGCTCTCTACTATATATAGAAAGGGAGCGCGGAGACTTTCTGCTTTTCCCCGGGTCCGATGTGGAAAATCCGGGCTGCCGCGCGCGATTTGAGCGCCGGTTTCCGTGGATATTTCACGGACAGGAAACAGGTTTTCCACACATTCAACAGGTTTTCAACAATTACAAGATAAGCCGTTGAAAATCATCCGGCCCGGCCCTCCCGCATCCGCCGAAGCGCCCGGGAAAGCCGGGGCGCCGTCACCGCCGCTGCCGCGATTTTCAGCGCGTCGCCGATCAGGAACGGGAGCACGCAGAGCCAAAGGGAGGCGATGAGGCCGGTTTTGGTCGAAGCCATGAGCCAGGCGGTTCCGAGGACATAGCACAGAACCGATCCGGCGGCCATGGCGAGCGCCGCCGGGGTTTTCCCGCGCAGAAAACCGATGAGCCACGCGGCGGCGACATATCCTATAATATACCCACCGGTCGGCCCGGCCAACACACCGGCTCCGCCCGACATGCCCGCGAATACCGGAAGCCCGACAAGCCCGAGCAGCAGGTAGATTCCCTGACTGACGGCCGCCGGCCCGGCGCCGAGCACGCTGCCCGCAAGGCAGACGGAAAGCGTAGCAAGATTGACCGGCACGGGCTGCAGCGGAATGGAAATCTGAGAAAGCACCGCGGTCAGCGCGGCAAAAAAGGCGCAGAGCGCCATTTCTTCAACAGATTTTTGTTTCATTTGATTTCTCTCTCCTTCTGGTTCGGAATTGTTCCAGTACCAGCATAGCCGGAAAGGAGACTATTGTCAACCTAATACATTAATTTAGTTAACAATAATAGTTTGAACGATTTCGGTCGATTTTGTCTCCAGGGTGTCTCTTTTCTATATATATAATAGAAACCCGAATTCCCCTTCAGTCTCAGCCCGCCGGGAGAGGCTTGGGCCAAGAGGAGGGCGGGATTCCTGTTCTTTTCTATAGAACAAAAGCCGCCTCCCCGAAAGGAAGCGGTTTTCATTATAATAGGCACTAAAGTGACGCTTGTATGTGGCTAATTCCTGTAGCTACAAACAACAATATTATGAGCTCAGACGGTACGGCCCACCGCTTCGGCGACGCGGGAAACCTTTTGGAACAGCTTTGTGTAAGCCTCGACGGTGAGCTGCTGGGCCGCGTCGCTGAGAGCCCGCTTCGGGTTCGGGTGAACCTCGATGATGAGTCCGTCCGCGCCCGCCGCCACGCCGGCCAGCGACAGCGATTCAATATAGGCGGCTTTTCCGGCCGCGTGGGATGGGTCGATGATAATGGGCAGGCAGCTCCGCTCGCGCGCGACGGCCACGGCGGAAACGTCCAGCGTGTTGCGGGTTGCCGTCTCAAACGTGCGGATCCCGCGCTCGCAGAGGATAACGCCGTTGTTGCCCTCGCTCATGATGTATTCGGCGGCGTCGAGCCACTCCTCAATGGTGGAGGCAATGCCGCGCTTTAACAGCACCGGAATCTTCGTGCGCCCGACTTCCTTCAGCAGGCGGAAATTCTGCATATTCCGCGCCCCGATCTGGAAGACGTCGCAGTATTTCGCCGCCGTTTCGACCAGCTCATGGTCCGTTACCTCGCTGACAACCCGCAGCCCGGCGGCGTCCGCGGCGCTGCGCAGCATTTTAAGGCCCTCCAGCTCCGTTCCCTGGAATGAATACGGCGAGGTCCGGGGTTTATACGCACCCCCGCGCAGGAAAGCCGCGCCCGCGGCCTTCACGCCCAGCGCCGCCGCCATGATCTGGTCCTCGTCCTCCACCGCGCAGGGGCCGGCGATCATGGCCAGCTTTTTGCCGCCGATGATTTCCCCTTTGACTTCCACCGTGCGCCCCTCGGGCACCATGTCGCGGCTTGCCAGCTTATAAGAATGCATGATCGGCACGCATTTTTCCACGCCGTCCATCAATTCCAGATTCACATCGTTCAGTTTCGCCTTATCCCCCAGAATGCCGATGATGGTCGCCTGGCTCCCGGTGGAAAGGTTCGCGCCGAGCCCGTGCTCCTTCAGCATCTCAATGATCTGCTCCACATCCTGCTGGGTACAGCCTTTTTTCATAACGATAATCATGGTATCGACCCCTGTTTCCTTTTATTGTTCTCTGTTATTTTACGCTTTAAAGCGGCAAATTGCAAGGTCAAAAAACCGGTAAAATCTTCTCGTGCCGTCGATTCCCGTTTCCGCCCGTTTCTGCCGGATTTGTGCAGATGATTAAAAGAAAAGAAAAACAGCCACCCTATTGGGTGACTGCTTTTAAAATGTTGGCATTACCTATTGTCCCGGGCCGTTACCAGCCAAGTATCGTAAGCACAAATGAGCTTAACTTCCGTGTTCGGAATGGGAACGGGTGTACCCTCATCGTAATCAATACCAACTGTGTGTCTTTCTCTTGGCGACTTGATTATAATACCACATGCAGTGACAAAAAGCAAGCGAAAACCGTGTTTTTTTTAATTTTTTTTGGGGAGTCGTTTCTCCCCCGCTCAGCCGGATTGATTTCATGCCCGCTCATTCCAGAGTATACCCCGGCAAATCCGGCTTATACATTATATATAGAAACGTTTTTCGTGCGTTAAAAATTGAATTTTATAATTCAGTTCATCTCGGCGCTGGCCAGCAGGTTCCGGCAGAGGTAAAAGACCACGCCCGCCACAAGAAGATTCCAGCCGACGGTGGGCAGACCCATCAGGAACGGAAGCACGCTTTCGGGGAGGGAGCGGGCCGCCATAAATACGGCAACCATTCCGCCGATGCCCGGCGCAGCAATCGCGATCAGCAGCGGCATGTAAAGGATCAGCACGATTCCCCGATTCGCCATGCCGCCGAAGATCCGCTTTGCAAGCACATTTCCGGCGGTGAACAGGCCGCCGTAGGAGGCGTAAAGCAGAATGCAGATCAGCGCCGTCGGCAGCGGAGCGCGCACCACAATCCCGGTAACACCGAACAGGACGATCCCGTCGAAAACAGGCTTCAGCAGGGTGGTCATGGAAGACCACAGGAGCTTTTTGAAGGGCGGCTCCGGGGCAAGGTATATGTACTGCGCCGTCAGCTCACGGGACCAGTCGCCGGCCGCGTTGAGGAAAAACAGAATATAAATGCTGAGGCCGCAGGCGGCCGCCATGATGAAATGTGCAGGCACCGGATTTTTGCTCCCGCCGATCAGGAGCATGATTCCGTACATTCCGAGGTTCATCACGAGCATCAGGACCGTGGAAGTGCTGAAAAAGACAAAGCGGCTCCGGCGCCGCGCCTCGCAAAGGTGCTTGTAAAAAAATGCGTTTGCGCCCCAGCCGCGCCCCAGACCGGTCTTTCCAACCTTTTTCGGGCCCGTCGACGCAGCGGCCGCGAGGCCTCTCTTTTCCTTCTTCGACTGCCGCAGCGCAAAGGTTTTCTCCGCCTTCTCCAGCACATCCTCATAATAATCCGGAGTGCTTTTCAGGAAGAGCAGGATGCACAGCAGCAAAGACACGAGCAGCAGCGCGCCGTACAGGGCCGCGCGGCCAGCGTCCCCTTCCATGAGGGCGAACGCGGCGCCCTTCGTCCAGCCGACCACCGGAAAGTACTCCAGCGTGCGCGAGCCTGCCGCGGCGCAGGCCGCAGAGACATCAGCGCCCCCCTTAATAAAAGGTGCAAGCGCCGTCAGCAGCATCAGCGTGATAAAAGCATAGACACCGCCCTGTACGGCCGCCCTGCGGCGCGGCTCCCCGCGGATCAGTCCGTAGGCAAGCATCGCCACCACCTGAATCAGGATCATGAAAAACGCCGTCAGCGCAATCAGGAGCAGCACGTCCGCCGGAGTGATATGGAAGGCGCTCGTCAGGTTCCCGCAGTAAAACAGCATAAAAAAGAAGCCGAGCAGAGTCGCACCCATTTGGCGCGCAAGGCCGTAAATAAGAATCACGCGGGGAGAAGTCGGCGAAACAAACAGAAGGTTTACGTCCGACATGCGAAAGACCGCGGAGCCCGATTTCAGCGAGGTCGTAATGGTCAGCGTCCCGAGAAGCAGCAGCCAGACGAGGAACAGTCCCTCCAGGATGCGGATGTCCGCGAAGGATCCGGTTTTTTTGGGGTGCAGCGTAAGATCAATGAACATCCATGCCATCATACCGATGCAAACAAGATAAATAATCAGCTTTCCGGGGTTCCGTACCGTCTGACGGACAAAATTTTTAAGCTGGCGCCCGGCCAGAAACAGAACCGCATTCATCCGTTTTGATCTCCTGTTCCTTCCGTAATGGCAAAGAAAAGCTGTTCGAGGTCTTCACCGCTTTGCTCAATTTCGGCGTGCGTCCGCTCCGCCGCGATTTTTCCGTTCATCATAATGAGCGCGCGGTCCCACAGATCCCGCACGCTGTCGAGCATATGCGTGCTGACGAGAACGGCGCAGCCCGCCGTTCGGAGCTCGGAGATCATCTCCTTGAGCTCCTTGATGGCATGCGGGTCAAGCCCAACCAGCGGCTCGTCGAACAGCACCGCCCGAGGGGCCGGGAGCAGCGCGCAGCAGATGCTCAGCTTCTGCTGCATGCCCTTGGAAAGCTCGCTCCCAAGCTTCCTGCGCTTGTCGTCTAGCTCCATGCGGGCAAGAAGCGCGTCGGCGCGTTCCTTCCAGTTTTCCACCCGGTAGGCCCGCCCGATGAACTCCATGTGTTCCTCCACCGTGAGAAGCTCCACCGGCGCAGGGATTTCCGGAATATAGCCGAACGCGGCCCGCGCCTCGGGGGTTTTGTTGAGCTTCCCGTCTACGAGGATCGTCCCGTGGAAGCGCAGAAGGCCCGCGATACACTTGATCGCGGTTGATTTTCCCGCGCCGTTCGGCCCGCAGAGAACGGCTACCTCGCCGTCCTCGACCCGGAAGCTGATGTCGTCGTTCGCGGCGAGCTTCCCGTATTGTTTCGTCAGATGCGATACTTCAAGCATTCTTTTTCTCTACCTCAATTACTGTTTTTGTCACAGGCGGACGATCGCAAAAAGCATAACCCACAGAACCGGAAGAAGGACTTCCATTCCGGCCAATATAATACCCACGGTCAGTTCGCGCCTTGCTTTCTGCCCGTACACTTCCGCATAGGGAATATACGCGGGCATCGGTTCCTCTCTTTTCCCCCCGCAGGCCGGGCAGAACTGATACCAGGAATCATACAGAGCCCCGCAGTTCCTGCAGCGGACCTGAGTGCTGACCGTATTCCGAACACAAAGATAGATGATACCCGGAATCAGCCCCAAAAAGCCGATAAGCAGTCCCCACATAACCGCATCGCGGTTCCCTTTGGAAAGGGCGTCGTGATAGGCTGCCAACGCGAACAGAATTTTCACTGAAATCCACAAAAGGAACAGCAAAAGCAACATGGACACTGCGAATGCCGCCCTGCTCGCTGTGAAAAAAGGATTATAACCGAATTCCATTCGAGTTCTCTCCTTTTGTATTATTTATCTAATACAATAATACTCTTAAATCGAAGATCTGTCAACGGGTGTTCCGGCTGACAGCAGCGCCTTTTTCTTCCTATTAAAAGGAAACGTTCAGCAGCCGTGTTTTGCTGTACCGTCCGGCGCTTTCAATGGTCCTTTTGCTGTTTTCATTCCGATACCAGCAGCCCGAAATGGGAATCAGTCCGTTTTCGCGGCACAGATCGGCCAGATGGAGCTGTATGCTGCGTCCTACGCCCCGACGGCGGTAAGGCTCCAGGGTGATCATCCCGACGCTTGCGTACTGAGGGAGCAGTATGCCCGGCACGATGATTCCATAGCCCAACGTTTCCCCGTCCTCATGCAGCCGGTAAAGCACGGTTCTTTTCAGGAGCAGATCGTCCTGCGTCACGTTATCGAAAAAGTCGCCGGTTGCTTTTTTCACCTCTGTCAGCTCTCCGGGGGAAATCGGAAGTAGGCAGGATCTGCCGAATTCAGGCGGGCAAACTTCATGCGGAACGCTTCCATCGAAGAAATAGGCCTGCAGCTCGACGCTCCTGTGAAAATCCAGACACAAAGAAAGAAACAATTCGTCGCAGGTTGCGACGAATGCCGTCTGAATTGAATATTCTGTGAGAATTTTGTTAAAAACAGGCTGAGCAAGACTTAAATATTTATCTGATAAAAAGAACTGCGTCAGCTTTGTTTGCTGATAGACCGCAAAATAGCCGGCCGCATGCCTGTCCATCTTGATCAGGTACAAGTCCGCGCCGAGGATATTGTTTTCCCAGAAATCGTCGCAGACGCCGCTGAGCGTCTTTTTATATTGCTGAAAAAAAGGCTCAATCTCATTGTACTGAACTTTACAATATGTATAATCCATTTTATGATCCTTTCAAAAGCGAAGCGCCGCAGGAAGGATCTTTCTATTTCTCACGGCAAACTTCGGATATCGGCTTAAAGCCCGTACAAATAAAATCCATACAGGTTTTAACAGCACAAAGAAGGCGGAGCGCACTCCGCCATTTTTTCTGTTATGGGTCAGATGGGCCCCTGACGTCGCCGACATCTTATAAGTCCCCTTTTCAAAAGGATAATTCTATCATAGCGAAATTTATCGAAATGTCAAGGACCTGCCGGTCGGGTCGCGCCTCCGGCGATGCACGGCTTTAGCATAGCAAAAAATTGTCTGTTTTCTCCGACGGGACCTGCCGGTCGGGATATGCCTCCGGCAATTCACGGCTCTGGTATAACGAAAAAGCCATCGGATTTCTCCGACGGCTTTTTTATCAATACCCTGAAAACTGAATAAAGTGTTAGAAGAAGCGAAGCGAATTTGAAAGGGCGAACCATAAATCTATGGTCAAGCCCTCGGCCTATTAGTACTGCCAAGCTGAACACATTACTGTGCTTAC
>JAEWRF010000109.1 GCA_023460155.1 Bacillota bacterium
CTTCTGAAGCGTATCGGTTGCCGATATTTTGGCCGTGTGGCCGTAAAATCGGATTTCTCCGATCTCATTCGGGATTCCCGTCATGGCATTGCAGATAAAATCCAGAATCTTCGTTGCCGACGGCTGAAGAGCCGAACTGTCGCCCTGAAAGAAGATACTGTTCTGAAACGACAGAAAGGTGAACCCGTTTCCCCGGTACAGCCCGATCTGATTCTGAAGATTGTTTTTCGTTACATACTGCTTAAAATAAGGATACAGATCGTCAAATTTGGTCACCTTCGTCACCGGGCCCGTATCGGTATTCTCGGAGCTGGAAGGCTTCGAGACGGCCGGCGGTGCGGAAGGAAGCGACACCGTGCCGGTACCTGGGCTGTTTGCCGCCGCCACTGCCGAAGCGGGAGGCGTTTTCCCGTTGACGGTCTGAAACGCCTTGACCAGCTTTTCCCACTTGCCCGCGTTCATGGTGGAAAAGGCAAATAAAAGCACAAAAAAGGTGAGCATCAGCGTAACCATATCCGCATAGGTATCCAGCCAGCTCGGAGCCTGGGACGGGTACTCTTTTCTTTTTCTCACGGCTTTTTTCTCCCCTTTCCACCCTGTTACTTATCTCTGTGGGTATTCCGTTCCTCAGCTATTTCTTGGTCTTGCCTGCCAAAGCGCCGTCCGCGGCAGGCGCAGGCCGTTTTTCCTTTGTCCTGAGCTGCTCGGAAACGAAGCCGTTCAGACGCTCGCGGATCTGGTTGGGATTCTCGCCGGCCTGAATCGCGATAACGCCCTCGACAATAATCTCTTTGCAGAGGATTTCTTCGTTGTGACGCATGTGCAGACGGTTGCCGACCGGGATCAGCAGGAGGTTTGCCAGCATGGAACCGTAGAAGGTGGTAATCAGGGCCACAGCCATCCCGTGCGCCAGTGCGGTGGAGCCCTTTTCGGAATCCATGTTCAGGTTTGCCAGCATATTGATCAGGCCGATCAGGGTGCCGATCATGCCGAAGGCCGGTGCAAACGCGGCGGCTTTTTCATAGAACTGCCAACCCTGTGCATGGCGCTCCTCAAGGCTGTCCAGTTCCCCCTCCAGCATCTCCTTGACCTTTTCCGGGCTGACGGCATCCACAATCAGCAGGATGCTCCGCTTCAGGAACGGGTCCCTGAGCGAGTTGGCCTTTTCTTCCAGGGACAGGAGGCCCCGTTTCCGGGCCTCCAGCGCGAATTCCACAATGATATCAATATACTTTTGGGGATCATAGCGGTTTTTGGTCAGGGTAATCCGGATCTGAGCCGGGATCCGCCGAAAAGCGGAGGGCGGAAAGGCGATCAGTGTGGAGGCAATCGTTCCTCCGAAGGTGATCGCCATGCTCTGATAATCGATAAAGCCCCGAATAGCGTTGATATCCGTAAAGCTGGTAATTCCGTAAAAGGTGAGCACCAGCCCTGCCACTAAACCGATCAGTCCCGTAAAATCCATGTTTCCATTCGCTCCCCGGAATCGTTATTTTTGCAGTGAACCGTCAAAAAGCCCCTGAAAAACCCTGCGGCGGTATGCGATAACCTTTTCTGTGATTTCCTCGCGGGTCTCCGCAACGAGAAGGTATTTGTCCGTCGTGAGAGTCACTTTGGTCTCAGGAATGTTTTCCACCGTTTCAATCAGGTCGCAGTTGATTGTGACAACTGTACCGTTAAGCTGCGTCAGCTCAATCATATATCACACTCTCCCAAAAATGCCCTTCTCCGGGGCCTCCCCCGGAGAAGGCGTCACAAGGTTTAACGCTTCATGTTGACCAGAGTTTCCAGCATCTCGTCGCTGACGGTAATAATCTTGGAATTTGCCTGGAATCCGCGTTCGTACACGATCATGTTCGAAAGCTCGGTCGCGAGATCCACGTTGGAGGCTTCCAGTGCACCCGTCACTAAGGAACCCGTTGCACCGCTGCCGGCGAAATTGTAGGAAGGGGTTCCGGAGTTGTCCGACACGCTGAGGCAGGAACTTCCGTCCTGGCTGAGGCCGGCAGGATTTGCAAAATGAGCAAGCTCCAATTTCCCGACGTAAACCGCAGAACCCGCGGAATTTGTCGCCGTGATCGTCCCGTCTGCTGAGATGGCAACGTCCTTAAGGGTATTTTTCGTGTTCGTGGTATCGTAGTGAATCACTTCGGGCTTAGTCTCCGCCTTCGTCCAGTCCGGCGAAGTCGGCACGGAAGTCGGCAAAGTGGTATCGGTGGCGCCAGACGCTAGCGAGTTCATGCCGCAGACATAGCTGCCGGTGGCGGTGTCCACCAGATTGCCGGAGGAATCAAACTTCATCGCGCCGACGCGCGTATATTTGTAAGAATCAGGCTGTGTGCCAATGCCGGGTGTCGTCGTACCGCTCGGCAACTGATTGGCAAGGGTGAAATACCCTTCGCCGTCGATGTAGAGGTCACTCGAATTACCCGTGGAAGCCTCGTCGCCCTTTGTCGTGTTGACACTGATCGTGCCCGTCTTGGAACCGTAGCCAACCTGCACAGGGTCTTTTCCGCCGTTGGAAACACCCGGCGCCGAAGCGTTTGAAAGGGTCTGGTACATGACATCGGTAAAGGCGGCGCTGGAGCTTTTAAAACCGTAGGTGTTGACGTTTGAGATGTTATTGCCGACGACGCCCATCGCATTCTGATGGGTGTCGATTCCGGCCACACCGCAGGACATTGCTCTTAACATAGGCTTAAATCTCTCCTTTTCAGGGGAGCCGCACGAGCCTATCAATCGTTCAAGGCCCGGTAACCTCCTCAAGAGGTCCGGTTACAGAATTACGGCTCCGTCGATATTCGTAAAAATGTTGTCTTTCATTTCCCCGCCGTTCATGGTAGTGACGACGGTTGAGCTGGGTACGTTGACGATAAAGGCCGTTGAACCGTTGAAAATCAGCGCGTCCTTCACGCCCTTGTCCCTCGCTTTTTCCACCGCATTGCTCATCTGTGAAAGAAGCTGCGGTGAAACCTCGATCTGCCTAGAATCCATCCGCTGAAGCGCGTGCTTCGAAAACGTAAGGTTATTTCCGGAGGAAACGGTATCCCGCAGAATCTGCGCGAAACTTGCCGTTGGCTTTTCGGTTTGAGCCGTCTGCTGCTTCGGCTGCTCCGTTTTCAGAGCCGGGATCGGATCGATCAGCGCGGAATAATTTTTTTGAAACTGGATGTTCTCCATAAACTCACTTCCTGTGCCTTGCTTTTACCGCTTTCAGGCCTATGTCGTCGTGGTGGTTGGATTGATCACCTTCTCAATGGCGCTCAGGTCGTAGGAAGTTCCGTCCACCGTAATCGTAGCGCCGCTTGAAGAGGAAGAGGATGAAAAATCCGCGCTCTGCACTACGCCCTGCTTTTCCACTTTGTTTCCGCCGTTGTCGTAAGAATAAACCTTAACGGTTTTGCCCACGAGGGAAGCCGCGTACTGCGCGTCCGAATACTGGGTCAGCGTGTTCATTGCCTGCAGGGAGGTAAACTGAGCCAGCTCGGAAATAAACTGTGTGTTGTCCGTTGGGTTCATGACATCCTGATTCTCAAACTGAGCGGCCAGAAGCTGCATGAAGGTGGTCATGTCCATCCCGTTCTTGGACTTCTTTGACGTGCCGGTAGTATTGGAACTCGCCGCCAGACTGCGGGATATCTCGCCGTAATTGGTAATACCTGATAAATCCACTTTTTTTGCCCCCTTTCCCAAAAATGGACTCAGACCGCGGCGCTTACTTTTTGCAGCAGACTGAGAAAATCGCCCGCCGAGAAAAGCACGTCCGCCTGGTCGGATTGGGTGTGCTGCTGTTCCCGGCCGCCGTCCTGCTGCTGTTGCTGCTGCTGCGCGCCGGAATGGCCGCCCTGCTGCTGCCCGTACCACGGCTGAGCCTGCTGGGACTGGACCACTACCTGCTGATTTGCCGAGGACTGAAGAATCGACCGGATGTCGCCGGAGTTGGAAAGCAGAAGACTTTGCGTTTTGGGGTTGGAAGCCGCCAATTCCACCGTCAGTAGCCCGTTTTCCGAAGTCAGCTTTACGGTAACCTTACCGAGGGACTGTGGATACAGGTCCACCTGGAATTCCTGTTTTCCGCTTTTCAGATTTTCGGCAACGGCATTTGCCACCTGATGAAAAACCGGCTGTGACGAATGTGCCGCCGGAGCGTCCGAGACCTTGATGACGACCTTTCCGGTTTCAATAGGATTTTGCTGAGCCTGCGGAACCAGTGCGGTCGCGCCGTCCGTTTTCTGCTCCGTCTTTCCGGAGGGAATCTGGGAAACGGCTGTCTTTTCGCCAGAAGGCTCCGTCTGCCCGATCGGACTCGCCGTCTGATTTGTAAGAATGGGAACCGGATTCTCGGGAAGTTCGCCGGTCGGCGCCTCTTCAGGCTCCGCTTCTGTCTGTGCGGCCGCGTTGGAAAGAGGCCTGTCGGTTTTCCGGACGGGAGTTTCCGCCGCCGCTGACTGGGAAGATGCTGCCTGAGGACTCAGGACTTCGGAAACTGCCGCCGACGTCCCGGCTGTGGGAATCGGAACGGGAACCGTCTGCTGCCCTGCCGCCGCTTGAGGAAGCGGAACGGAGGAAACGGAAGCCGGAGCCGTCTGGGAAGGGATCTCCGCTGCCGGTGCTGTTTCTTTCGCGTCAGCCGGAAGAACCGGGCTGTTCACGGAAAGCATCGCCGCGTTCACCGTCGGTACGGTCACATTCGGAGAACCGGCCGAAACAACGGTATCCGCCGCACCCGCCGAAAGCAAAGCGCCGCCTGCTGCCGGAGCGGAGGAAGGAACCGCCGGTGCGGAAAGTGAAAAATTGGGAATTATCCCCTGCGCGGGAACTGCCGCCTGCAATAAGGAAACCTGAGACTCGCTTTTTTTGCCGGGGCCTTCCGCTTTCCCGCCGGAGGTTCCGTCGGACTTGGAGCCATCCGTCGAA
>JAEWRF010000110.1 GCA_023460155.1 Bacillota bacterium
GGGTAGAAACCGGCCGTGATTTCGTTGAAGACCTGCGGGTTGAACGTCCGTCTCTGGAAGAGCGGTTTCTGGAACTTACGGAAGGAGCAAACACATGAAAGCTTTTTTGAGTTATCTCGGAATTCAAATGAAAATCGATCTGCGGGAAAAAGGAATCCTGATGAATTTCTATCTTGTCCCTCTGGTGTTCTTTTTTGTGATGGGAGCTGTTTTCTCCTCCATCACCCCGCAGATGAAAGCCACGCTCGCGGCGACGATGACGCTCTTTGCCCTGACCATGGGGGCCGTTATGGGAACACCGGGGGCGATTGTCAAGATGCAGGAATCGGGGACGCTCCGGGCCTTCCGCGTCAACGGAATTCCGAGCTCCGCTGTCCTTACGGTGCAGGCGCTCGGCGCGTTTCTGCATTTGCTGATCGTGTCTGTTATCATCTATCTCGCCGCGCCCGCAGCCTTTCATTCGGAGTTACCGAAAAATCCGCCGCTCTATTTCGGGGTGCTTGCCGTATTCCTTGCTGCAAGCATCGGAATCGGAATGCTGATCGGTGCTTTTTCGAAGAATCAATCGGTCGCCACCATGCTTTCCATGGCTGTATTCCTCCCCACCATGCTGCTGAGCGGCATTATGTTCCCCGCCTCCATGCTGCCGAAAGCCCTTCTGTGGGTCGGCCGGATCTTTCCTGCCACCCACGCGCTGCAGGCGCTGCTCGGTCTTGCCTACCAAGTGAAAACCGATTGGAGCGCGGGCCTTTCCTTCGGAATAGTCGCGGGAATCGGTATTTTAGCTTACGTCATTGCCGCTCTCCGTTTCAACCGGACACGGAAAAGCGAGCAGGCCTGACGAAAAAAGGATCGGAATGCGTTTTGCATCCTGATCCTTTTTTTAACTATTTCGACGGAAACGCTCCGAACTTCCGAAAACGCTCATAGCGCTGCTGAATCAGCATCTCCCGGTCCTCGGGGAGCTTTTCCGCGATAAAACGGCTGAGCAGTGTTTGCAGATCTCCACAGAGAATTTCAAAGTCTTCGGGTTCCGGAAGGATGCGCTCGATGACGCCCATCTCCTTCAGGTCCTGAGCTGTGATTTTCAGGCATTGTGCCGCTTCTTTCACCTTGGAGCTGTCCTTCCAGAGGATGCTGGCGCATCCCTCCGGAGAAATGACGGAATAGACGGAGTTTTCCAGCATCCACACCTCGTCTGAAACGGCAAGCGCGAGCGCCCCGCCGCTTCCTCCCTCCCCGATAAACACGGAAATGACCGGCGTACGGAGGGTCATCATCTCCATCAGATTCTCCGCGATGGACTGGCCCTCCCCGCGCTCCTCCGCCGAAATGCCGCAGTAAGCCCCCGCGGTATCGACAAAGCAGATGACCGGGCGGCCGAATTTTTCCGCAAGCTTCATCTGGCGCAGCGCCTTCCGGTAGCCTTCCGGATGGGCGGAACCGAAATTGCGGCGCACCTTATCCTTGGTGTCGGAACCCTTCTCGTGGGCGATCACCGTGACCGGAATGCCGTTCAGGCGCGCAATGCCCGCCACGATCGCCTTGTCGTCCCCAAAACGGCGGTCGCCGTGCATCTCAACAAAGCCCTCAAAAACCTGCCGTACATAGGAAAGTCCGGTGGGCCGTCCCTTTGCGCGCGCGGCGGTCAGTCTGTCAAATGCCTCCATGGTTCAGCCCCTCCTTTCATGAAGCGACAGCAGATTTGCAAGGTAATCCTTTTGCTTGCTCCTCACGACGATGTCGTCCAGAAATCCTTTTTCGAACAGGAATTCGGCCCTCTGGAAATCCGGAGGAAGCTTCTGACGGATCGTCTGCTCAATGACGCGCGGCCCCGCAAACCCGATCAGGGCCTTTGGCTCCGCAAGAATGATGTCCGCCTCCATGGCAAAGCTGGCGGTCACGCCGCCCGTGGTGGGATCCGTCAGCACGGCAACATACAGATTGCCCGCGTCGCTGTGACGCTTGACCGCTCCGCTGGTTTTCGCCATCTGCATCAGGGAGAGAATTCCCTCCTGCATTCTTGCCCCGCCGGAAACGGTATAGCCGACGACCGGGAGGGAATTCTCCGTTGCGTACTCAAACAGGCGCGTGATCTTTTCCCCGACCACGGTTCCCATGCTGCCCATCATTAAAAACGGCTCCATGACAAAAAGGCAGCAGGAAAATCCGCCGATTGCGGCCGTGCCGCACACGACCCCCTCTTTTTCCGCGCTTTCCAGATGCGCGTGCCAGAGCTTTTTATCATAACCGGGAAAATTCAGCAAATTCCGTGTGCGCAGGTCGGCATCCGTTTCCTGAAAGCTGTCCGTGTCGGCAACCATGCCGATGCGCTGCCGCGCGTTCATGCGGAAATGATACCCGCATTTCGGGCAGACGTGGAACCGTTCGTCCAGTTCCCCGTTCAGGAGAAACGATTTGCAGGACGGACAGGACACGCACATTTCATCCGGAATATCCGGCTGCGAATTTTTCGTGTGCCGGTCGAACCACTCCAGCGTGTTCAGGGGCTTCTTGAATAAATCCTTGTTCAGCATAGTTTGCCTGCCTTTTCAAGCTTTTCCAGAAAATCCGTGTGGTAATTGCCGGAGCGGAAATCCGGCTGATTCAGGATATTCATATGCATCTCGCCGTTGATTTTAATCCCCTCGATCACCAGTTCGCAGAGCGCGGCCTTCATTTTTCGGATAGCTTCCTCCCGCGTCGGGGCATAAACAATCAGCTTGCCAACCAGTGAGTCATAGAACGGCGGAACGGAATAATCCTGATACAGCGCGGTGTCGAAGCGCACCCACGGTCCGCCCGGCGTATGAAGCAGAGTGATGCGGCCGCTGCTCGGGCGGAATTTCTGCGCCGGATCCTCCGCGTTGATGCGGCACTCAATGGCACAGCCGGAAACCCGAACGCCTTCCTGTTTAAAGCCGAGCTCAAGTCCCGCCGCAATGCGAATCTGCCACTTGACGAGATCGATTCCCGTGACCATCTCGGTTACTGCGTGCTCCACCTGCAGGCGGGTATTCATTTCCATAAAATAGACGTTCTGCTCCCGGTCCATCAGGAATTCGACCGTTCCGGCGTTGGTATAGCCGGCGGCCTGCGCCGCTCTCACGGCGTAGGAAACAAGCTTCTGACGAGTACGTTCATTAATCGAAGGGGCGGGGCTTTCCTCCACCAGCTTCTGGTGTTTGCGCTGAACGGAACATTCGCGCTCCCCGAGGACAACGCAGTGTCCTTTGGCGTCGCACAGAAGCTGAACCTCGATATGTTTAGCGGGATACAGATACTTTTCCAGATAAACAGCACCGTCGCCGAAAGAATTTTTGGCTTCCGCTGAAGCTGTAAGAAACGCTTTTTCAAAGTCCTCAGGCCGATCGACCTGGCGGATCCCGTTTCCGCCGCCGCCGCTCCGTGCTTTAATGAGCAGCGGATATCCGATTTTTTTGGCCTCCGCTTTTGCCTGCTCCGCGTTTTCAACCATCTCACTGCCGGGAATAACCGGAACTCCGGCCTCCTGCATGGTGCGGCGGGCCATGTCCTTATCCCCCATCTTCGAAATAACGCCGGAGGAAGGACCGATAAAGGCAATGCGGCATTTTTCGCAAAGGGCCGCAAATTTCGAATTCTCGGAAAGCAGACCGTACCCCGGATGAATAGCTCCCGCTCCGGTGACCTCAGCCGCCGAGATGATCGCCGCAATGTTCAGGTAGCTGTCCTTCACGGGCGCAGGCCCGATGCAGACGCTTTCATCGGCAAGGCTGACATGCAGGGCATCCCGGTCCGCCTCGGAAAAAACCGCGACGGTGGCGATGCCCATTTCCTTGCAGGCGCGGATGATCCGGACGGCAATCTCCCCGCGGTTCGCAATCAGTATTTTGGAAAACAAGGCTTCTCCCCCTACTCTTTCAGACGATGGCAAACGACAGCTCCGCCGTCACCGCCAGTTTTCCATCCACGGTGCCGCGGCCCTTCGCGAAATAAAACGGAGGCCGGCTCCGGGTCATGCTGCATTCCATGACCAGGGTGTCGCCCGGCTTGACCTGCTTTTTAAACCGGACTTTTTCCAGCCCGGTAAACAGCGGAGTGTGCCCTTTAACCTGGTCGGCCAGAAGGATGCTGCAAGTCTGCGCCACCATTTCGCACTGGATCACCCCCGGGACAATCGGATTCCCCGGAAAATGGCCCTGAATAAAATATTCGTCGCCTTTAATGGTATATTTACCCACCGCAAGATTCTCGCCTTTAAGCTCCACTTCATCGACCAGCAGCATTGGCTCCCGATGCGGCAGAATCTGTTTTAATTCTTCCCGATTCATGCAAAACGCCTTTCTCCGCGCCGGAATAATCCGCCGCCCCGCACGGAAGGGCATGCTGAAAAACTCAGCGGACCTTGAACAGAGTCTGGCCGTATTCGACGACCTGGCCGTTTTCCGCACAGACGGCAATAATCTCGCCGTCGACGTCGGAATTCAGTTCGTTTAAAAGCTTCATGGCTTCAATGACGCAGAGCACGTCGCCTTTTTTCACACGGCTGCCGACCTTCACATACGACTCGGCTTCCGGGGACGGCGCGGCGTAAAACACGCCGACCAGCGGACTCTTAACCTCCCGGTAATTGGCGGGCTCTGCACCGGCATCCCCCGCGGCCTGCAGGGCTGTGGGGACGCTCGGCATAACGGCAGCCGGAACCGCAGCGGCAGGAACGGCGGTGACATCGCGCTCCAAACGGATCGTTTTGTCGCCCTCGGTAACCTCCAGGCAGGTGAGATCCGCTTCCCTCAAAATTTTTGCCAGAGACTGTATTTCTTCCACCTTCATGAAATGAGGCCCCTTTCGATTCCTAAAATTATGCTTCCGCCTTTTTGAACGCAAGACATGCATTGTGTCCGCCGAACCCAAGGTTGGTGGAAAGCGCAAAATCGGGCTTCGCCTCGCGGGCCTTGTTCGGAACATAATCGAGGTCGCAATCCGGATCCGGCACCTGATACCCGATGGTCGGAGGAATGATCCCCTTATTCAGTGCGAACAGGCAGGCAATCGCCTCCGCTGCTCCGGTGGCGCCAAGCATATGGCCCGTCATTGATTTAGTCGAGCTGATCAGTGCCCGATTTGCCTGCTCGCCGAGCGCTTTTTTAAAGCCGAGTGTTTCCGTCTTGTCGTTCATAGGTGTGCTCGTGCCGTGCGCGTTAATGTAGAGCAGCGCATCCTCCGGGATGCCCGCTTCGCCGACTGCGAGCCGTACAGCATTTGCGATTCCGATTGCCTCTGGCTGCGGAGCAGTCATATGGTAAGCGTCGTTGGTGTTGCCGTAGCCGCAGATTTCCCCGTAGATTTTGGCGCCGCGCTTCACGGCGTGCTCATACTCTTCCAGAATCAGCACGGCACCGCCCTCGCCCATGACAAAGCCGCTGCGGCGTTTGTCGAACGGAGTGGAGGCCTGCAGCGGATCTTCCGCGCTGGAAAGGGCCGTCATGTTGGAAAAGCCGCCGATCGCGAGCGGATTGATCGTCGCCTCCGAGCCGCCGGCGATGATCGCATCCGCCGCGCCGTACTGAATCGCCCGGTAAGCCTCGCCGATCGTGTTGGCAGAGGTGGAACAGGCGGTCACGATGCACAGCGAAGGCCCCTGCGCGTTGAAGCGGATGGCAATATTGCCCGTGGCAATATTTGAAATCATTTTCGGAATATAGAACGGAGAAACATGCTTCGGTCCTTTTGTAAGCATTTTTCCGCATTCTTCAATAAACGTGTCCATGCCGCCGATGCCGGAACCGACATAGACGCCGAGCCGCTCCGGCTCCACTTTTCCCGCGATGCCGCTGTCGTCCATCGCCTGAACGGCGGCCGCCATGGCAAACTTCGCGTAAAGGTCCGTCTTGCGGACCTGGGCCTTTTCCATGTAATCCTCCGGATGAAAATCCTTCACCTCGGCGGCAATATTTGTTTTGCAGTCCTTCGGGTCAAATCGGGTGATATAGCCTACGCCGCATTTTCCGGCGACCAGACTTTTCCAAAAGGCGGCCGTGTCGTTCCCAATCGGCGTGACCGCTCCCATTCCTGTAACAACAACTCTTTTTTTCATGATTGTCTCCCTCCCATTTTGAGTGGTTTACATGCAGAGCCCGCCGTCGACTCGGATCACCTCGCCGGTGATATAGGAGGCGCCGTCGTCCGCCAGGAACGCCGCAAGAGCGGCGACATCCTCCGGACTGCCCGCACGTTTTGCCGGAATTCCGGCAAGGATCGCTTCCTGCGCTTTTTCCGGCATGGACTTTGTCATATCGGTATTGATAAAGCCGGGGGCGATCGCATTGCAGGTCACGCCGCGGCTGGCCAGTTCCTTGGCAACCGACTTTGTAAGGCCTATGATTCCGGCTTTTGCCGCCGCATAGTTTGCCTGTCCGGGGTTCCCCGTCAGACCGGCAACAGAGCTGATATTAATAATACGTCCGCTTTTTTTGCGCATAAAGTGATGGTAACAATGGCGGATCATATGAAATGCACCGTTCAGATTAGTCTGAAGCACGCTGTTGAAATCCTCAGGCTTCATGGTGGCAACCAGGCCGTCTTTGGTTATTCCGGCGTTGTTGACCAAAATATCGATCTGCCCGAAATCGGAGAGAATCTGTTTGACCGTTTCGCCGGTCGCCTCAAAATCGGAGACGTCGCAGCGGTAGGCTTTTGCCTGAACGAAATACTGCTCCGCCTGTTCGCAGGTTTCGCGGGCCGAATTCTCGTTTCCTGCAAAAAGAATCGCGACGTTTGCTCCGCTTTCCGCCAGCTTCAGTGTAATGGCCCGCCCGATTCCGCGCGAACCGCCGGTAACGACTGCAACTTTCCCTTTCAGCATGAAGCGTTCCTCCCCGCTTTTAATTCGGCAACCGTTTTCGAAAGTGTCTCTTTATCCTCCACATGATAAACCGCGGCATTCGGCAGCGTCTTTTTCACTAATCCGCTCAAGGTTTTGCCGGGGCCGACCTCGATGAACACGTCGGCGCCGTCAGCCGCCATGCGTTCCAGAATTTTCCTCCACAGTACCGGATGGTTAACCTGATTCACCGCAGTTTTCCGGACCTCCGCCGGTTCGGCGGAATAAGGTTCCGCTGTAAAATCGGAGTAAACCGTAAGGCCCGGCGCGTTTACCGGAACGGTTTTCAGGTCCGTTTCCAGACGGGCGGCAGCTTCCTGCATGAACGGAGAATGAAACGCTCCGCTCACGGCAACAGGAACGGCGCGCCCGCCCGCTTCGGCAACTTCTTTGGCCAAAAATTCCAGTTCAGCCTTTTCCCCCGCAGCAACAAGCTGGCCCGGGCAGTTGTAATTGACCGGGTAAACGTTTTTGCGGCGCGCGCAAAGCTCCTGTACCTTTTCATCCGCAAGTTTCAGAACGGCCAGCATTCCGCCGCCCGTTTTCTGTGCGGCAGCATCCATGTATTCGCCTCGGCGGCAGACAAAAGAAAAGCCCTCTTCGGGAGAAAAAACGCCGGAGAAAGTCAGCGCGGCGATTTCGCCAAGGGAGAATCCGGCCGTCAGGTCCGGATGGATTCCGTTTTCCTCCAGAGCCGCAGCCGCCGCGAGATCAACGCAGTAAACGCAGGGCTGAGTGTTGACCGTCCTGCTTAAAGTTTCCTTATCGGCGGAAAAGCACTGGTCCGAGGTCCCCGGGCGCACCCGGTCCGCAAGCGCAAAAACATTTTTCGCCGCTGCACTTGCGTCGGAGAGTTCCTTTCCCATGCCGGTGTACTGAGCGCCCTGCCCGCTGAACAAAAACGCTATTTTACCCATCTGTCCGCCCCTTTCAGGATTTCCTCCGCCTGAGCGAACATTTCGGTAATGATTTCCTTTGCGGTCTGCTCTTTTGTCACCAACCCGGCCACTTCTCCGGCAAGGAAGCAGCCATGCTCCGCGTCGCCCTCCCTCGCCGCACGGCGCAGGGCTCCGACTCCGAACTGCTCCAGCTCTTTCCCCGTGATGTTCGGGGAATTTTCCATTTTTTCAAACTCGCGGGAAAAAGGTGTTTTCAGCGAGCGGACCGCGTCGCCGAGCCGTTCGCCCGTAACGATCGTATCGATGTCCTTCGCCTTAATCACCCGGTTTTTATATTCCTGGCTGATGGTGCATTCCTTCGCAACCAAAAAGCGTGTGCCGACCTGCACCCCGACGGCACCGAGCATGAACGCAGCCGCAATGCCGCGGCCGTCCGCGATGCCGCCGGCTGCCAGAACCGGAAGATTCACCGCGTCGCAAATCTGCGGAATCAGCGGCATGGTATGGATCTTGCCGATATGGCCGCCGCTTTCGGCGCCTTCTGCAACAACTGCGGACGCGCCGCGCTTTTCCATCATGCGTGCCATGGCGGTGGACGCAACCACAGGCACCACGCGGATGCCGGCTTCCAGCCATGCGGGCATATATTTTCCGGGGTTCCCGGCTCCGGTAATCACGACCGGAATCTTCTCCTCGATCACCGTCCTGGCTACTTCCTCCACGAACGGGCTCATGAGCATTACATTGACCGCAAACGGCCTGTCCGTCATTTCCCGGCATTTCCGGATTTCCGCTTTCAGCTGCTCCGCGTTCGAATTCATGCCGGCAATAATGCCTAACCCGCCTGCATTGGAAACTGCGGCGGCGAGAGAAGCATCGGAAACCCAAGCCATTCCTCCCTGAAAAATAGGATACTCAAGCTGCAAAAGATCGCAAATCGGGGTTTTTATCATTTGTCTTTCTCCTTCTCAAATGGAATGAAACGCCTCTCAACCCCAGCGGATGACGCAGGCGCCGGATGTTAGCCCGCCGCCGAAGGCAGCAAAGGCAAGAAGATCATCCTTTTTAAACGTATTTTGCCGGTTCAATTCGTCCAGCAAAATCGGAATAGATGCAGAGGATACGTTTCCGTAGCGGTCAATATTGCCGCAGAACCGGTCCTCCGGAATGCTCAAATGCTTTTTAGCAGTGTCAATGATCCGTTGGTTCGCCTGATGCGGCAGAACGTAGTCAATGTCCTCCTGCCGCAGGCCGGCTTCGCGGATGACCCGTTCGAGGTCGCCCGTCATTGAGGCTACCGCAAATTTATAAATTTCCTGCCCTTTCATGGTAAGAAAAGATTCCCCGGCAGCAGACTCACTGAATGGCGAATTGCCGCCGCCGATCGGGATGCTCATATTTTCAACGTTTCCCTGAGCGGAGAGAGATATGGAGAGAAGATTCTCTCCCTCACCCAGAACTACCGCCCCAGCGCCGTCGCCAAACAGGACGCAGGTGCTGCGGTCGCGCCAGTCAAGCAGACGGGACATATTCTCACAGGCAACAACCAGAATCTTTTTTGCCCGCCGGCGGACAAAATACCCATCGGCGACATCCAGAGCATACAGGAAGCCGGTGCAGGCAGCGTTCAGATCAAACGCGGGGCAAGCCGCCCCAAGCCTTTGCTGCAAAACGCAGGCAAGAGAAGGCGTAAAATAATCGCCCCTCACGGTGGAGCAGATAATGCCGTCAAGTTCTTCTGCGGACACGCCCGCATTTTCCAAAGCGGCCCGGCCCGCCTGAGCGGCAAGATCGCTGATTGTTTCGTCCGTGCAGATGTAGCGGCTCTTGATTCCCGTGCGGGTGTAAATCCATTCATCGGAAGTATCCAGAAATTTCGCTAGGTCGTCGTTGGAAACGGACTGCTTTGGGTGAGCGCTTCCGGTGCCGAGGATCTGAAAACTCATTGAGACCTCCACAAGGCATTAATTCCTTTGGCGAATGCGGAACAGTGATAATTTTTCCCCGCGTTGCCAGTTAATGATATTGTATTAAATTTTCAGGAATTATACTTGCAAATTAGAATTATATGTGGGGTGGATTGGTTTCGGAGCCGGATATTTTTCAATTTTCGCCACCTTTTCGCAATTAAAATAATCACATCATGCTAAAATAGTATAGCGTTACATAGTTTTAATAACTACATTATAGCATATTTTTACCATTTACTGCAAGTATTTTATGGATATTATCAATCCTCATAAATTAGTCCTTGTGAGTTTCGTTCTTGTTTCGTTACTTTTCTATCTCTGTGACTGTTTTTCTATGGTTGACATAATGATGAATGTATGAGAAAACGGTTTAGAATTTGTCTAATGATACAAAGTTGCAATTTTACAGAAAAATAATTTGTTTTTTATTGACTATGACCTCATTTAATTGTAGAATCAGGAAGTGAATAGGTGTTATATGATTTCGCATGGAAAAGGTTTCGAAAAGTTTCTAAACTGTTTATAAGCTTCCTTTTAAAGGACTCGATACATACTTCTTTTCACAAACGGAAAGAGCTTCCAGCCAACGCTGGGGGCTTTTTCCGTTTTTTCTTGAAAATTTGGGAATCCTACATCAGGAAAGATTTTCAAGAATGTTTTTTCATGATTGCCTCATACTATTTATGGGCGATATGATTCCCTGATCAAAAGATTTTCAGTTTCAAAGCATCATACCGCCTGGATTTAGCGAGCGTCCGCTGTTGCGGCACAACAAAATAAAAAGAATAAATTCGAAATACCAATGAAAGGCTTTGGTGAACATGCAGCACTTTGAAACGAGGCTGAAAAGCAACGACAATACCTACCGGGAGCTTTTCGTCCGTTACCCCAATAATCCGATTTTAACCGCCAAGGACTGGCCTTATGCAATCAATACGGCTTTCAACCCCGCCGCCACCAATTTCAACAATAAAATTCTGCTTCTTGCGCGCGTGGAGGACCGGCGCGGTTTTTCGCATTTTACCAAGGCCATCAGCGAAGACGGCGTCACCAATTGGCAAATCGACAAGTGCCCGACTCTGGAGGCAAATCCTGATTACCCAGAAGAAGCCTGGGGAATTGAGGACCCGAGAATCACCCGGATCGACGAGCTGAACCGGTGGGCTATTGTTTATACTTCCTTTTCAAGATCCGGACCCACCGTATCCCTCGCACTGACAAAAGATTTTGTAAGTTTTGAAAAAATGGGTTCTATTATGCCGCCGGAAGACAAAGATGCCGCGCTCTTCCCTCACAAGTTTAAAAACAAGTGGCTTTTAATCCACCGGCCGATCGGCATGCACATCGGAAATGTCGCGCGGCTCGGGCCGGGCGCGCATATCTGGGTGTCCTGTTCCAGCGACCTGAAGTACTGGGGCGATCACAGCATTTTGATCAACGCCCGAAGCGGCGGATGGTGGGACGCCAACAAAGTGGGGCTCTGCGCCCAGCCGCTGGAAACTCCCGAAGGCTGGCTGATCCTGTATCACGGTGTAAAGCGCACCGCCTCCGGCTCCATTTACCGGCTGGGGCTTGCTCTGCTGGACCTGGAAAACCCTTTCCGGGTTCTCCGGCGAAGCGACGAATGGATTTTCGGTCCCGAGGAACTTTATGAGCGTGAAGGCGACGTCAGGGACGTTGTTTTCCCCTGCGGATGGGTCTTAGACAAGCCGTCCGACAAAGTAAGGATGTACTATGGCTGCGCCGACAGCTGCATCGCTCTGGCGACGGCTTCCCTGAGCGACCTTCTGGAATATATCAAGAGCTGCCCGGAGCCGAAGGAATAAGCGAATTAAAACGAAGCGCCGATTCGAAGCGCTTTTAAAAAGGGATAAAAGGAGGAAAAACCTGATGAAAGCATTATTTCTCGCGGGAGGAATGGGGACCAGGCTCAAACCGTTAACCGACCATCTGCCCAAGCCGATGGTGCCCATCATGGGCAAACCTCTGCTGGAACGAAGTATTGAAGAATTGAAGCGATGCGGTGCGGAGGGAGTGATCCTCAGCACCGGTTACCGCGCAAACTGCATCGAAGAGCATTTCGACGGAAAGCGCGACTCCGGGCTGCCGATCCAATACGTCTGCGAAGATATTCCCCTCGGCACCGGCGGCGCCATCAAAAACTGTGAGGAATATTTCGACGACACCTTTCTGATATTTAACAGCGACATCCTCTGCAACGTTAACCTGAAAGACCTGATCCGCTTCCACAAACACATGGGTGCGGACGTTACCATCGCCACAACACGGGTATCCAATCCCTCGGCCTACGGGGTCATTGAGTTCAATTCTGACGGATATGCGACATCCTTTACGGAAAAGCCGAAGCCGGGCGAAGAAAAATCGGACTCCATCAACGCAGGAATCTATGTTTTTGAACCGAAAATTCTCGACCTCATCCCCGCAAGGAAGGTCGTTTCCATAGAAAAAGATATTTTCCCAGTTCTCGTTAAAAAAGGGTACAAAATTGCCGTCTACCGCGAAAGCAGCTACTGGATCGACATCGGAACCCCGGAAAAATACATGCAGGCTCACGAGGATATTTTCAGCGGTCTTTGCAGAGTGCACGAAAACGATTTTTCACGGTACAAGGTATTCGGTTACAACAATGTTCAGATTCACAGCACGGCCCGCGTGATCGGTCCGGTCTGGTTCGGGAAAAACGTCCGGATCGGCGCCAACGTCACAATAGGCCCGAATGTGGTGACCGGTAATAATTTTGAAACCGGCCGGGGCTGTACCATACAGGACAGCGTCATCTGGAACGAAGTTTCCGTCGGAAGCGGCGTAAACATCTCCCGTTCCGTCGTCACAAGCGGATGCCGGATCGGGAGCGGAATCGAATGCCGGAGCACGATCTACTCCCAGGAAAGCAAACGGCCTTTCGTCATTTAAAAAAAGGAAGGATTGTTCCCTGTTGGAAAAAAATAAAAAAGCAGACGTCGTATTTTTAAGCACCTATCCGCCCCGCGCCTGCGGAATCGCCACCTTTACTCAGGACCTTGTTACGGAGCTGGAAAAAACCGGGCGGATTAATCCCATTATTGCGGCAATCAACGACGCGGAATACGATTATCCCTCTTCGGTTCGGTTTACTCTGGAGCAGCAGGAGCCTTCGGCCTATGCAGAGCTTGCAAAAAAAATCGACATCGCGAAGCCGGATTACTGCATGATCGAGCATGAATACGGAATTTACGGAGGAAAGTGGGGTGAGGACCTTCTCAAACTGACCGAAGCGCTTGCCACCCCCTACTTTATGACCCTACACACGGTTCTGCCGGAACCCCGCAAAAAGCAAAAGGAAATCATCTGCTCGGCTGCAGCAAAAAGCCGGGGCGTGATCACCATGGCACACAACACAAAGGATATTCTGACGGACGTTTACGGAATCGAAAAAGAGAAAATCTCAGTCATTCACCACGGCGTTCCGAATTATCCAATCGCGGACCGCGAAACACTGAAGAAGGAAGAAGGAGTTTCCGGCCGGTTTGTCGTAAGCACGTTCGGGCTCATCAGCCCGGGCAAAGGGCTGGAATACGGAATTGATGCCATCGCCCGCGTCGCAAAAAAGCATCCGGAAGTACTCTACCTGATTCTGGGTCAGACTCATCCGGTCATTAAAAAACGCGATGGTGAAAAATACCGGGAAGATTTGGAAAACGCCGTTAAAAATTCCGGAATTGAAAACAACGTGAAATTTGTGAACCGATACCTGACAAAAGAAGAGATCATCCGTTACCTGTGCCTGTCTGACGTTTATCTGACGCCCTACCTCGGCAAAGACCAGGCGGTGAGCGGAACGCTTGCCTACGCGGTCGGCTACGGGCGGGTCATCGTTTCAACGCCCTACCTCTACGCCCGGGAAATGCTTGCCGACGGCCGCGGTCTTCTGGCAGAATTCCGAAGCGCCGCGTCGCTGGCGAAGTGCGTCCTTCAGGTAATGGAGAATCCATGTCAAAAAGCGGAGATGGAATTAAAAACGCGGGAGCTCGGCAGAACCATGCTTTGGAATAACATTGCGGCCCAATATGCGCAGCTTTTCTCCAAAAAAAACCTGAAAGGACCGAAA
>JAEWRF010000111.1 GCA_023460155.1 Bacillota bacterium
TCAAAGCTATACCTTTAAAATCACAGGTGCCGCGAGCTTCGGCCCCGGAACCGCGGGAGTGTTCAAGACGGAAAAGCTCCGGACCTCCGGGAACGACGTCTACTACCGGATCACCGCTATCGGCAAACCGGGGCAGCAGACGGGCTTTTACATGGCGGCGGCAGGAATGCCCGCGCAGAGGGTATGCCTTGTAACCGTAGACCCGCCGGCAGAAATCCGTTCCGACACCAATTCGGATTTCATCCTCGCAAAGGATGCCTCATATCTATTTAAAATCACGGCGCCGGGCGCGGAAAAGATCAGCTTCGGTACCGGAACCGCGGGAGTTTTCACCGTTTCACTTGTAAAGCACACCGGAAACGATTTCTATTACCGGATTACCGCCGTCGGAAAATCCGGCAGCGCCTCGGGCATTTATGCTTCCATTCCGGGGCAGAGCGCAAAAAGGATCTGCAGCGTTTCGATTGCGTAACAGTCCGCAGGCAGTAAACAGAGAAAAACAGCCTTACCGCTCCACACCGGGGCGGTAAGGCTGTTTTCTTTTTGCTGTCCGGGCATCAGCCCGTCGGAAAATTATTTCAGTTCCCGCTTCTTTTTCACTTTTTTAAATACGACGATGCCGATATATAGGGCCAGGAACCCCGCCAGCACCGCGGCGAGCGTCGCCGTCTGCCCCGGGCCGCCCATCTTCACCTGCGCCCAGAGGGTATCGAGCAGCAAACTGGTGTCGTCGGGCAGATTCGTGTAGGTTTCGGCTTTACTCATCACGCTCTGCGGCGGATAAATAATTGGGTTTTCCTGCGTTTCCTGCGGCAGAAGCTTCTTTGCGGCGTCCTCCGGCGTGGAATAGCCGACGTAATCCATGTTTGCCGCGGCAATCTCCGGCTCGCAGAGAAAATTGATGTACGCCTCGGCTTCTTTTTTATGCCTGGCGCTCGTCGGGATGCACATGGCATCAATAAAGGCGTTCGTGCCCTCTTTCGTCGGGATTGAGAAGCCGATGTCCTTGTTCTGGCTCACGAGCGTTGCGGCGTCGCCCGCGTAATACGGTGCAAGCCAGGCTTCGCCGCTCGACATTTTGTCGAAAATCTGGTCCATGACGTACGCCTGCACCAGCGGCTTCTGCTGCTCCAGAAGCTTCGCCGACTGCGTCCATTCCTCGGACTTTGTGGAGTTGTAGGAAAAACCGAGGATTTTCTGCGCGATGCCAAACGCGTCGCGCGGGTTGTCGAACATCAGAATTTTTCCCGCGTATTTCGGATTCCAGAGAATTCTCCAGTCATCGACCTTCTCTTTGACGTATTTCTTGTTATAGAAGATGCCTACCACGCCCCACGTGTAGGGAATGGAGTACTCGTTTTTGGGGTCGTAAACCTGATTGCGGTACTGGGAATCGATGTATTTGTAATTCGGGATTTCGGAAAAATCAAGCTTCTGGATCAGCTTTTCATCGATCATCTTCGCGATCATGTAATCCGACGGAACGATGACGTCGTAGCTTGCGCCGCCGCTGACCAGCTTTGAATAGAGCGATTCGTTGTCTTCGTAGGTCGTATAGTTAACCTTGATGCCGGTGCGCTTCGTGAATTCCGCGTTGACGTTCAGGGACCCGTCCGTGCCCGGTGAAATGTATTCGCCCCAGTTATAGACGTTGATGGTCACGCCGGAGGACGGCGCGGAGGCCGCCTTCGCGGGCAGGGCCGGAAGCGAAGCCGCCAACAGGGCCGCGGCGAGAAACGCCGAAACGTATTTTTTCATTCCGGCTCACACCTCCCTTTTCGCTGCCGCGGAAGGCTTTTTCTCCTTCGCGCTGCGGAAGTTGATGACGAGCAGAAGCAGGAGAATCGCGCCGAACAGCAGAGTGGAAAGCGCGTTGATCTCCGGACTGACACGCTTGCGCGTCATTGAGTAGATGAAAATCGGCAGTGTCTGAGTGGTGCCGCTGGTAAAATAGCTGATGACAAAGTCGTCGATTGAAAGGGTGAACGCCATAATCATCCCGGTCAGAATGCCGGGGAAGATTTCGGGCAGCACCACCCGGAAAAAAGCGGAAAACGGATTGCAGCCGAGGTCCTGCGCCGCTTCCGAAAGATTCGGGTTCATCTGCCCGAGCTTCGGAAGAATTGAGAGGATCACATAAGGCAGGCAGAACGTGATGTGCGCGAGCACCAGCGAAACCATGCCGAGCGAGCCGTTCCCGAGGACGCGCGCGGCGAACACGAACAGCAGCATCAGGGAAACGCCGGTGACGATATCCGGGTTGACCATCGGGAAATTCGTGACGTTCATCACGGCCCGCTTCGTCCATTTTTTCATGCCGAAGATACCGACGGCCGCCGCCGTGCCGAGCGCCGTGGAAACAAGCGCCGCAATGACGGCGATGATCAGGGTGTTCCGCAGCGCGTCCAGCAGCATCTGATCCTGAAACAGGGTGGAATACCACCGGAACGAAAAGCCGGACCACACTGAGCGGCTCATGGTGGAAGTATCGTTGAAGGAAAAGACGATCAGCACTGCGATCGGAGCGTACAGGAACAGGAAAATCAGAAAAAGATACGCGCGGGAAAGAGCCTTCATACCATGACTCCCCCTTCCGTCGCGCCGTTCTCATCGAACTGGTTCATGATGCCCATGCAGATGAGAATCAGCACCATCAGCACCAGCGAAATCGCGGAGCCGAGGTTCGGGTTGTAGGCGGAACCGAGGAACTGCATATCAATGAGGTCGCCGATCAGGAGGTTCCCGCCGCCGCCGAGCATTTTCGAAATGATAAAGGTGGAAACAGCGGGCACGAAAACCATCGTCACGCCCGAAATAATGCCGGGCATGCTCATCGGAAGGGTCACGCGCCAAAACACCGTGCGCGCATCTGCGCCGAGGTCCTCCGCCGCTTCGATTACACTGGAATCGATCTTCGTCAGCACAGAGTAAAGCGGCAGGATCATGTAGGGAATGTAGTTATATACCATGCCGAGCACCACCGCGCCCTGCGTGTTGATCATGTGCAGCGCCGGCAGACCGAGTCCCTGCAGGGCGCGGTTAATAAGGCCGCTGTCCTCCAGAATGGTCATCCAAGCGTAGGTGCGCAGCAGAAAATTCATCCACATTGGCAGCATCACAAGCAGAATCAGCACATTCTGCTGACGCGCGCGCGTTCTCGCAATCAGAAAGGCCAGCGGATAGCCGAGCACAAGGCTGATTGCAGTCGCAACCGCGCCGAGCCAGATGGAGCGTAGGAACACGTTCGAATACTGCCCGACCCCCTCGAGATTCATCAGGGTGAATTTCCCGTCGCGGCCGGTAAAGGCAAAAACCGCGACCAGAACCGTCGGCACAAGAATGAAAACCGCCATCCAGACAAGGTACGGCAGGGACGCCGATTTTGCTTTCATTCAAACGTCCTCCATTTCTTCCGTCGGCGCGGCGGAGTCCATTTCGTCGCTGAACGAGCTGTAGTCCCCGAAGGAACCCGAATATTCCGACTTGCGCATGATGTGGATTTCGTCCGGCTGAATTGCGAGGCCGATCTTCGCGCCGACCTTTTCGTAATCCGTTGTCTGAATCATCCACTTGAAGCCCTGAACGTCCGCGATAATCTCAAAATAGACGCCCTTGAAGTTCACGTTCGTCACCACGCCGGTCAGGTGCTGGTCGTCCGGCGGGACGATGTCCACATCCTCCGGGCGGACGACAACGTCCACTGCCTCGTCGCCGGCGAAGCCTTTATCAACGCACTGGAAGCGCCGGCCCGAGAACTCCGCAAGGCAGTCTGCGCGCATCACCCCGTCGAGGATGTTGCTCTCGCCGATGAAATCTGCGACGAACGCGTTTTTCGGCTCGTTGTAAATATCCTGCGGCGTGCCGATCTGCTGAATTTCGCCCTTATCCATGACGACAACGGTGTCGGACATGGAAAGCGCCTCCTCCTGATCGTGCGTGACAAACAGGAAGGTGATGCCGGTCTGCTTCTGGATTTTCTTGAGCTCCGCCTGCATGTCCTTGCGAAGCTTCAGGTCCAATGCGCCGAGCGGTTCGTCAAGCAGCAGAACCTTCGGGCCGTTTGCCAGCGCCCGCGCGATGGCGACACGCTGCTGCTGCCCGCCGGAAAGCAGATTGACGTTCCTGTGCTCGAATCCGCCGAGGTTCACCATGTTCAGCATTTCGTGAACGGTGGCGCGCACCTCGTTTTCGTCTTTCTTATGAATCCGCATTCCGAAAGCCACGTTGTCGTACACGTTCAGATGCGGGAACAGCGCGTATTTTTGAAAGATCGTGTTGACCTCCCGCTTATGCGGCGGCAGATCGTTGATCCTTTTTCCTTTAAAAAGGACATTTCCGGCATCCGGCCGGACAAATCCCCCTACGATGCGTAGCGTGGTGGTCTTCCCGCAGCCCGAGGGACCGAGCAGCGTAACGAACTCGCCGTCTCCGATGCTGAGGTTGAAGTCCTTCAGTACGGGCTCGCCGTCAAACGATACTGCGATATTTTCCAATGATACGATGGCCGATTTCTCCAAATTCTGCATCCCCTTTTCACGGTCCGGCAGGCAAAGCCTGCCCGCGCGTTCCCTCCTGGCCGACCAGCGCGCTTCGGGCTGCGGAAATAATAAATTCTCACACTGCCCTGCCCAGCGCAGACGCAAATACATTTCCTGCGTCCACAGCCTAACAAATAATAGATGGAAAACGTCGAATTGTCAATTATTTTTTCTAAATTTCTGAATTTTATTGAATATTTCTGATTTATTACAGAATATAAGCTGTTTTCCTCCTGTTTGCTTTGGAATGCTACGGTTTTCTCTGAAATTTTCTCTCGGAATCGGGGATCGAACGCTTACCCGGTTTCCGAACTCCGGGCGACTTCTTCTTAACACAGTCTTAACGCATTCAGCTCTCCTTTTGCACCGTCCTAACGCCGACTGAAGTAAAATCATAAGGAAGCGAAAAGGCTCACGAAAGGAGATGCGGCGGCATGGACCCGGTACGCGCGGCTCTGTGGGGGGCCATTGCGATTCTCGCTGTTGTGGTCCTGATTATATGGTGGCGGGCTAAGCCGAAGATGTTTTTCTAACACAGGAGGGATATGCTTTGCAGGTTATTCT
>JAEWRF010000112.1 GCA_023460155.1 Bacillota bacterium
GCCGATGATCGCGCATTTCCGGATATTTACCATAGAAAACACCTTCCCTTCCGAAATTTTGATCCTTCTGTATCGTTTGAGCAATTGCGGCAGATATTCGGGCACTGGAAAAGATTCCGGTTCCCGAGCCTTTTAATCTATACTGTTTAAGTACAGTATATGGCATGTTTTCGAAAAAATCAAGAACAATTCCTGATTTTAAAAAATATTTCTTTTTGGAACGGAACAGGCCGCCCGCAAAAGCGGACGGCCCCAGAAAAGATATCAGACTTATTCGCTGCGGAAGCTCTCCGTCCTCTGCCGGATCATGCTCCGGCTGCCAAAGTAGGTGGCGAGGAAATAGCCGCCGTAGGCGACCAGAAAAACAGCCGCTGTTGAAATGATGCTCGAAACAATATCCATGTGCCCGAGATTGGCGATCACACGGTTGGCCACGTGTATGCCGACGATGGAGTGAACGATGGCCAGCGAGAGCGGAAGCAAAAAATACAGGGCGGTTTGGGTGAATAAAGCGCGGTCAATCATGTGCTCCTCGGCTCCAAGCTTTTGCAGCAGGCCGTAGCGTTCCGCGTTGTCGGAGGCTTCGGAAAGCTGCTGAAGCGCAAGCACCGCCGCCGCCGCAATCAGGAATACAACGCCGATATAGAGTGCAAGGTAAGAAATCAGCACCGTATACCCGGTCGCCTCGGTGCGCAGCTCCTCTCGGCTGGTGTACCGGTCGTAAAGCGGCTGCTCCGCCTTTCCTTTCACCGCCTGAACCGCATTCAGAAACTCCGATTCGGAAACACCGGGTTTATAATTCACATTGAGAATCGTTTCCACCGGCTTTTCTTTGTTCATAAGAGCGTCGGGAAGAATCAGCGTACCGAAATCGTCGGGCCCGCCCATGTTCTCAAAAGTGAGGTTCTGCACCTCGGAAGGCCCGGCTGTCAGGTTCTTCCCATTCAGGACGATCGTCTTTCTGTTTGCCAGAACGCGGCTGTATACGGGAACAATCGACGCAAAATCGCAGTTGATCGCGTAGCTGTCCGCTCCAAGGGTGACAGCCGGACGCCCCTGCATTTCCAGCAGGCGGTTGAAATCGGAAAGCGAAACCGCCGAAACCTGAAGCGAGACGATCCTCGAATAGCTCCCGGCATACTCGGCGGGAAGATCCTCTTTTGCAATCAGCGCGCCGTAGGTGAGGCCCGACTCGTAAGCGGTCACCTGCACGGATTGCTTTGCCCAGCGGGAAAGATCGAATTTCCGGCTTTTCAGTCCCGCGGCAATATCCGAGACCGTGCCGGGATGATCCGCATCCGAAGAGGAAATGGAAACGTCGTAAGGCGTGCCTTCCTTCAGTTCCCCGCTAAGCGCGTGAGACATTCCGAAGCCGGTGCACAGCGTCCCGATCGTAATCAGCAGCATGATGCAGATGACGGAAACCGAAACAAAGGTTGTGTTGATCTTGGAATTGAACTGCCGAAGAATAAACATATTCAGGTTTTTGAAATACAGTTTCCGGTTCGTCTGTACCACGCGCAGCAGGAAGCCGGAAAGCGACAGAAAAAACAGCAGCGTTCCTGCGGTGCCGAGGATCAGCGAGGCAAGGAAATATCCGTTCATCTGAATCATGCCGTTTTTCTCAATCAGATAATACGCTGTGGCAAGGCAGGCGACGGAAGCAAGAAAAATAACGACGGAAACCCAGAGCCGGTTGATGCGCAGCTTTTCGTTTTTATGCCCGGCGCTTAAAAGGTCGATCAGCTTGAGATGCGAAACCGAAACCGTGTTGAATACCATAACCACCAGGAACATTACGCCGAAATAGACAAGCGTTTTCCAGAAGGCGGGGAGAGAAAAGGAAAAGACAAACGCCGACAGATTGGCTTCGAACAGCTTTGCAGTGAGCACCGACATTCCCTGCGAAAGCAGAATCCCGGCGGCGAGACCCGCGGCAAGCGAAACCAGCCCAATGAGGAAGGTCTCCAGAATGATAATGGCGGAGATCCGGCTTTTCGGCATACCGAGGGTCATGTAGACGCCAAGCTCCTTTTTGCGCCGCTTCATCAGGAAGCCGTTGGCGTAAACAACCAGAAACCCGAGAATGACGGAAACGGCCACCGACACATAGGCGATCATCTGCGTCAGCGTCTGCAGAATTTCCTTCTGCGAAGTGCTGATTTTCAGCATGGCGGTCTGCGCGTCAATCGAGTTGAACATGTAGAACAGGCAAACGCCGAACATCAGGGTCAAAAAATAAATGGTATAATCGCGCAGGCTCCGGGTGACGTTCTTGAAAACAAGTTTAGAGAACATTGCCGTTGTCGCCTCCCAGAAGAGTCTGGACCTCGATGATCCGGCTGAAGAACTGTTTGCGGCTGTCCTGTCCCCGGACGATCTCGTCAAAGATCCGCCCGTCGCGCAGGAACAGGATGCGGCGGCAGTAGCTCGCCGTAAAGGCGTCGTGCGTCACCATCAGGATGGTGGCCTTCAGCGCCTGGTTCAGGGTTTCAAGGCTTTCCAGCAGCATGCGGGCGGCTTTGGAATCCAGCGCTCCGGTCGGCTCATCCGCCAGGACCAGCGCTGGCTTCGTGACAATGGCGCGCGCGCAGGCGACACGCTGCTTCTGCCCGCCGGAAATCTGATACGGATATTTTGAGAGAATTTCCTCAATGTCCAGTTCCTTCGCAACCTGGCGCACGCGGACGTCGATCTCCCCGACCGGCGTCCCGATAATCGTCAGCGCCAGAGCGATGTTTTCATAGGCGGTAAGCGTATCCAGCAGGTTGAAATCCTGAAAGATGAATCCGAGCTTTTCCCTGCGGAATTGGGAAAGCCGGTTCGCCTTCACACGGGTGAGGTCCAGCCCGTCGAGAACGATGTGCCCCGCGGTGGGGACATCGATGGTGGAGATGCAGTTCAGCAGGGTGGTTTTCCCGCTGCCCGAAGCCCCCATGATCCCGACGAATTCGCCGCTGTCCACGGTAAAGCCGAGATCGTCCACGGCCTTGGTTACGTTGCCGCGGTTTCCGTAATATTTTTCGAGGTGTTCCACATTTAAAATTACGCTCATAAAAGACAGCTCCTTTTTTTCTTTCACTGGGTTCAGTCTACCCCTTTTCGGGCGGAGCTGCCATCGGACTGCCTTACAGTTCCCTTACGCTTTTGTAAGACTCTGTTTTTTACAAATGGCCTTTTGCAGAGGGGAACACCAGCGAAACCGCCGTGCCGGTTCCCTGCACGGAAGCGATTGAGATGCCGAGCCCCATTTTGCCGCAGAGCTGCTTGCACAGGTAGAGCCCGATTCCGGTGGAGCGGCGGACCCTGCGTCCGTTTTCCCCGGTAAAGCCTTTTTCGAACACGCGTCCGAGGTCCTTCTGCGGGATGCCAACCCCGTTGTCCTCCACCGTAAGCGTCGCTTCCCGCCCGGAGAGCGACACGTCAAAGAAGATTTCCGGCTCCGCCTTCCGGTATTTGACGGAGTTCACAAGAATCTGCCCGAGGATAAACTCCACCCATTTGGGGTCTGCAAGAACCTCCGCGTTCAGGTCTCCCATATGAATTCTGACGCCGCTTTCAATGAGCAGCGCCGAATTCTTGCGCAGGGCCGCATCCGTCAGCTCGCGCAGTGTTGTGCGCCGCAGGGCGAAATCCTTCTCGACCGTGCCGCTGCGCGCATAGAAAAGCGCCTGCTCCACATAGCCCTCGATGCGGGAAAAATCCAGCCGGAGCGCACGGGTCAGCGGGCCCGGATTGTTCTCAAGAATCAGGCGGCAAGCTGCGATCGGCGTCTTGATTTCGTGTACCCAGGTTTCCACGTATTCACGGTAATCCTTGGTCTCCCGGCGGTATTCGCCCACTTCGTCGTTCATGGATTTTTCCGTTTCCCGCAACACCCCGCAGAGAATTTTTCCCTCCAGGAAGGACGGCTCCCGCACAACCTCGGAAAGCAGGTATTTCTGATCCAGACGGTCCATACTCTTCAGCAGAGCGTTGTAAAACGCGCGCTTGTGAACGAACTCCGCACCGAGGGCCGCAGCGCCGCTTAGCAGGATGACCCCGGCAAGGTAGCCCGCGGCGTAACCTCCGACGCCGAGCACGGAGAGCAGCATCGCCGCAAAAGCCGCGGAGCACGCGGTCGCGGCGAGATAGCCCCAACGGTCCCGCAGAAAATTCCGCAATTTCATATCAGATACCCCTGTCCCCGCTTTGTAACCAGAAAGTCCTTCACGCCGATGCCCTCCAGCTTCTTGCGCAGGCGGTTGATATTGACGGTCAGCGTGTTGTCGTCCACAAACTCCTCCGTCTGCCACAGGGCGTCCATCAGCTCCTCCCGCGGGAGGATCCGGCCCGGATTCGCCATCAGCAAATGAAGAATTTTCATCTCGTTCTTCGTCAGCTCGGCCGTTTTGCCCCCGCATTCCGCCGCTCCGCGTGAAAGGTCAAGGGAAACGTCTCCGCGCCTCAGCACCTGCGGCGGCGCCGAGGGGTAGGCCCGCTTCAGAACGGCCGAAATGCGCGCCAGCAGAATCTGCGTATTGTAGGGCTTGGTGATAAAATCATCGGCGCCGAGGTTCATGCCGATCAGCTCGTCCGCGTCGCTTTCGCGGCTCGTCACAATGATGACAGGCACCTGAGAGCGCCGGCGCAGTTCCCTGCAGATGTAAAATCCGTCGTAAACCGGCAGATTGATGTCCAGCAGCACAAGCTGGGGATTCTGCTCCAGAATTGCCTCCGGCATCCGCGCATATTCTTCGGAGGTACGGCATTCGTAGCCGTACTTTTCCAGCAGCTTCGAAAGCTCCTCCCGGATCACCGGATCATCCTCCACCAAAAAAAGGACTGCCAAAGCGTTCCGCCTCCTTACCATACTATGGTTTCATCATACCCCAATTTTATTTCCGCTACAATCCCGTGCGCACGGAAACAAAAAAGAGCAGGAAAATCCCGCCTTTTGAAAATTTATTTTTCCCAATATGTATAATTAAAAGATTTTTACGTAAACCATTGACATATAAATTATTATGTTATATAGTTTTCAATATCAGATAACAAAGTTACAAAAGCTAGAAACGAGGTCTTTTTATGGCGCTCTCAGTTTGCGTATTCGGTGATTCGGTTTCACGCGGCGTCGTATTCGACAGCCTCCATGACCGCTACACCCTATTAAAAGACAGCTTTGTCAACTGTGTCCACAGTGTAAGCGGCATCAGCATCCGGAACTACTCCAAGTTCGGCAGCACCGTCACGAAGGGGCTGGAAATGCTGCGCAGGCACACGGAAGAACTGAAAAATTACGACTATATTGTTCTGGAGTTCGGCGGGAACGACTGTGATTACAACTGGGCGGAAATTTCCGCCGACCCGGACCGGGATCACACGCCCAACACCCCTCCGGCGCTTTTTACGCAGGAGTACGGCCAGCTGATCTCCGATGTAAAGCGGAGCGGGAGCCGCCCGGTTCTGCTCACGCTGCCGCCGATCGACGCGCCGCGGTATTTTGCCTGGGTTTCACGCGGACTGAACGCGGCAAATATCCTGAAGTGGCTCGGCGACGTGGAACACATCTACCGCTGGCATGAGCTTTACAACCTTGCGGTCTGCCGCCTCGCGCACGACTGGGACGTCCCGCTGATCGATATCAGCAGTTCATTCCTCGCAGCAGGGAATTACCAGAAATTCATCTGTCAGGACGGTATTCACCCGAACGAATGCGGTCACAGGCTGATCAGCCAGACCATCAACGAAACTCTGCGGCAGATCCGGCCGGCCACCGCGTAAAGAAAAAACCTCTTTCCTTTTTGAAGGGAAAGAGGCTTTTTTATTTGCCAGCGATATCCCGCGCGACCACGACGCCGGTCACGGAGGCCTGCATCAGACCTCGGGTGATTCCGGCCCCGTCGCCGATGGTGTATAGGTTTTTCACCTGTGTTTCAAAATTCGGCTTTACGCCGATCTTGGAGGAATAGAATTTTGCCTCCACGCCGTAAAGCAGCGTGTTTTTCGTGTAAAGGCCCGGAACGAGCTTGTCGAATGCCTGCAGCGACTCCACGATGCTGGTCAGGTGCCGGTGGGGAAGGACGAACGAGAGGTCGCCGGGCACCGCGGTTTTCAGGGTGGGGAACGTGGTGGATTTTTTCAGGCGCTCCGCATCCGTCCTCCGGCCGAGCAGCAGGTCGCCGAGGCGCTGCACCATGATGCCGCCGCCCGTCAGCATGTTGCCGAGCTGGGCAATGGCGCGTCCGTATTCGATCGGCTGATGGAACGGTTCGGTAAAACGCGTGGAAACCAGCATCGCGAAATTCGTGTTTTCCGTCCGCCGGTTCTCCTCCGCGTAGGAATGGCCGTTTACAACGGCGATTCCGCCGGACGGGGTGTCGTAGTGCTCCTCGCTTACGATTCCGCCGGGATTCATGCAGAAGGTTCGGACGCGGTTTTCAAACGTATCGGAGTAATAAACGAGCTTCGCCTCATACAGATTCTTGGTGAGCGGATCCATCACCGCGTTCGGCACCTCAACGCGCACTCCGATATCCACCTCGTTGCTGGTGAGGGGCAAGCCGAGTTCCTTTGCGACCTTCGCCAGCCAGTCGGCCCCGCCCCGCCCCGGCGCAAGAACCACCTGACCGGCGGAAACGAAGCTGCGGGTTCCGTCCTTCGCTGAGAGCCACACTCCCTCGGCCCCGCTGTCCCCGGTCTGGACGGACTCCGCAGTGGTGCGTTCCCGAAATTCGAACCCGCTTTTTTCTTCAAGGCCGCTGTACATCGCCTGCAGAACCTTATAGGAATGCTCCGTGCCCATATGCCGCACCGGGCAGGGAATGAGCCGGATATTTTCCCTGCGGGCCTGATACGAAAGCTGCTCTGCGGAGCGGTCGCTCCCGCCGTACACCTTTTCGGGCGCGCCGTATTCGAGGTAGATGCCGTCCACATAGCGAATCAGCTCCTGCGCCTCGTCGGAATCCATATAATCCGTGATGTTGCCGCCGACCTCCGGCGAAAGGGAAAGCTTGCCGTCGGAAAACGCGCCGGCGCCCGCCCATCCGTTCATGATGCTGCAGGGGTTGCAGTGCGCGCAGCGGCCCGCCGTGCGCGCCGGGCATGACCTGTGCTCAATAGCACTTCCGCTGTCTACGATCAGCACCGTTTTTTCCGGCGCAATCCGCTTCAGCTCCAGAGCCGTAAAAATTCCGGCCGGGCCCGCCCCGACGATAACGACGTCATACCGATCCATTTTAATCCCCTTTGCAGACGGAGTCTGCACGCAAGCCCCACCCTTAAGCCGGAGTGGATCCTAAGCTAAATCAGGCGGGAGTGTTTATTGCCGCTCCCAATATAAGCTGGCCTGTACGTACTTTCACTCATAGTATACACGGAATTTTGATTAAAAAGATCAAATTCCGGTTAAAGCTCCGGATTTTTCGTGAGGAGACCGTCAAGCGCTTTTCGGAACGCTTCGTCGTCTTCCTTGGTCCGACGCTTATTTTTGCCGGCCTTTCCTCCCGCTCTGCGGATTTTCTGGCCGAGGGCGCGCTCAAAAAGCAGACGGTCCATGTTTTCCGCCCCGTAAACAATGCCGTTCTGGTTCACCGCCAGGGCGCCGCGCGCCAAAGCCATGGCGGCTACGCCGTAATCCTGCGTCACGACGAGATCGCCGGGCTCCGTCAGGTTGACGAGACGAATATCCGCGCTGTCGCGCCCTTTGTCCACGATGATTACCGTGCTGTACCCGTCGTCCCGCTCATGACTGGTGTCCATCAGCATCAGCACCGGAATTTTCCGCTTCCGCGCGGCGGAAACGATCAGCTCCTTGACCGGGCAGGCGTCCGCGTCCACAAGAATTTTCATATTTCGCCCGATTTCCGCAGCTTCTGTTCTTCCAGAAGGCCGATCACATCCGAGAGCGTCTCCACGCGTGCGAACAGAAGCCGATCCAGCTCCGGGCTCGGCGGGATCATGTCCGGCACCATCACCGCGGCCATTCCGGCGGCGTGGGCCGACCGGATGCCGTTCGGGGAATCCTCCAGCGCCATGCAGACCTCCGGGGCAAGGTTCAGGGCGGCGGCGGCCGTACAGTAAATTTCGGGATCCGGCTTACTTTTTTCCAGCATGTCGCCACAGATAATCTTCTGGAAGTAAGGCTCCGCCCCGGTCGACCGGATATACTCCAGCGCGTGCTCCCGCGAGGTGGAGGTCGCGACCGCCGCGCCGTAGCCGTTTTCACGGAGAAACCGCAACAGTTCAAACAGGCCGGGCTTCAGCGGAACGCCTTTCTCGCTGATCTCGCGGTCGATGAGCTTCTGCCGGAAGGCCATAAACCGGTCGTAGGGGAAGTCCGGGCCGTAGTGCCGCATAAAAGCCTGCCGCGTCACCCGCGCGTTGGTCCCCATGATCTCCTTTTTGATTTCCTGCGCGCCGTCGTAGCCGAACTCCCGCGTGGTCTGTTCCAACGCCCGGAACATCAACTGCTCGGTGTCGAACATGACGCCGTCCATATCGAAAATTACCGCTTCAATCATGCGTTTCCTCCAGAGTATCAAAAATAAACAGGGCGGTTGGGAGCATTTTCAACTCTCTCCCGCCCGATATGTGTTCCCACCGGCCTTGAAAGCAGGTACAGTGCCGTTGGAAGTATCCAACGACTCTCCCGCCCAACCCCGTCTGCCGGTCCGCTTCAGGCTGTACGGCGGGGCCTTGCATGCAGGCTCAGCCTGCCTTAGTCTGCCAGAGTGCCCATCGGGTCCCAGGGATGCAGATGAACCGGCTCCGTTTCAAGTGCCTTCAGCATGGAGGGGTCCAGATATTTTTTATGTACCACCGCCTGATAAACGAACAGATCGAACCAGCTGTCGCTCATCACGAAATAGCCCTTGTTCCCGCTCTTTTCGCTCCAGCTGTTCTCAATCTTCCACTTTGACGGTTTGTTTTCGGCATTCATCCCGACGCCGGTAATCACCATGGCGTGATTCATCGCGCTCTGCCGGTAATCAAGGGCTTCCTCTTTGGTCAAACTGAAATCCATGCCGAACGCGGTCTTGTAATCGAAGGCGTTCACGTCCCAGACACCGTTTTCACGGTCGCCGTATTTGCCGCAGTCGCTGCCGAACCACACCACCTCGCGGTTGGAAAGCTGTGCGAGAACCAGCTTTTTGAACGCCGGGAGATTGAGATTCAGATAGCGGATGGCCTTTCCGCCGACTACGTTTCCGATGTAATCCACCGTATAGGTTTGCCCGAACGGCTTATCGGCCGTAGGAGCGTGGATGACGCTGACGTAATCCTCCAGAATATCGCCCACGTATTTCTTATAGAACCCAGTGGGGTTCAGACCGCGCTCGATGCGGTAATTCTTTTCCTTGTCAACGTATTCAAAATCGAACGTCTCGGGCGGTTCGCCGTAGCAGGCGCAAAGAAAGCCGTAAAGCTCGGAAAGCTGAGTCTCCTTTTCCGCCTCCAGCGCGTCGTGCTCCGCGCCCTCCGCCATCATCCGGCGCAGCTTGGCGGCACCCTTGCGCAGCTTCGCGTTGATGAGACGGTTCATCCGGGTGGTATGGCTACTCTGATAGCTTTCCCCCATGGCGTCCTTCGGAACCAGCCCGTATTTTTCAATCAGGTTCACCAGCATATCCCACTGGCCGCCATCCGGCGCCCCGTTTTCCAGAATGTAGGAAAGATTCCGGTCGTCCGCCGGCACATTGCCGAGACTGATGACGGATTCCAGCAGATAATTGCATTTTTCAAATTTATCCCAGAATGCGATATAGCTCTGCGAAAGCTCGAACCGCTTGATGCCGCAGGTCTTCCCTACAATTTCCCGCAGAACGTTGAGTCCCGAAAAGATCCAGCAGCGTCCGCTGTCTTTCTGATCGGTCACCTTCATGGTGGGGATGTCGATTGTAAATTTAAACCGCGTCGCCTTCGCGGAAGCAGGCGAAAACGCCACGTCGTCAACCGAATTTTTCGCAAGCGCGTTGGTCATCGCCCTGAGCAGCGGATTCGAACGGTAGTCAGCCTGAAACTGATTCTTCAGTTCACCGCCGACCGCCCTGCATTCTTCCATCATGGTCCATACTCCCTTTCATTTCGTCCGGCGGCCGGATCTTCCTGTCCTGGGCCGCCCATTATTCAGTATATAACGGAAGCCCCCGCTCTGCAAGGGCGCCGGGGATTCCATGCAAAAAAAGCGGCCGGCCGATCAGGCCTTCGATTGACGCGCCCGCACGCGGATGCTATACTGAAAAATAAAACGCCGCAGCGCGGATTGAAACAAAGGAGAATTACAATGACTTATCAGGATGTGCTTGAGAACGCGCGGAAAAACATGGCGCCGAAATGCCGCGTCTGCCGGAAATGCAACGGCGTCGCGTGCCGGGGCGAGATTCCCGGCCTTGGCGGCAAGGGAACGGGCAGTTCCTTCATCCGGAACTGTGAGGCGCTGGACAACGTCAAAATTAACATGGATCTGATCTATGAGAACAAGGGGCAGGATTCCTCCGCCGAACTGTTCGGCCGGAAGTTCGCCGCCCCGATTTTTGCCGCGCCGATCAGCGGGCTGGGCAACAACTACAACGGTTACCTGACGGAGCGCTCCTACGCCGAAATGCTCGTCCCCGGATGCATCGAAGCGGGCTGCGCCGCGTTTACGGGCGACGGTGCGCCGGACAACTACCTGCTTGATCCGCTCGACGCGGTGAAGGCCGCGGGCGGCATTGCGGTGCCGACCGTAAAACCCTGGGACAGGGACACCGCCTTCGCAAAGCTGGACCGCGTGAAGGAAGCCGGGGCGATGGCCGTGGCAATGGATATCGATTCGGCGGGTCTTCCGCTCCTCGCCGCCGCCGGAAAGCCCGTCTGCGCGAAGAGCGTTGCGGAGCTCACGGAAATCCATGACTATGCGGCCCGCCCCTTTATTGTAAAAGGCATTATGACCGCCGAAGCGGCGCTCCGGGCCGTGGAATGCGGCGCCTACGGCATCGTGGTTTCCAACCACGGAGGCCGCGTGCTGGACGGCACCCCCGGCACCGCCGAGGTTCTGCCGGAAATTGCCGAAGCAGTGCGCGGAAAAATTAAGATCTTCTTCGACGGCGGGATCCGCACGGGCGCGGATGTATTCAAGGCGCTCGCCCTCGGTGCGGACGCCGTGCTCGTCGGCCGGCCGTACGTCGTAGCTGCCTGCGGCGGCGGTGCGGAGGGCGTTGCGCTATACACCCGGAAGCTCATCGCCGAGCTGCAGGACGCCATGAAGATGACGGGCTGCGCGACGCTCGCCGACGTTACCGCAGATAAGGTGCGGGTCATGCGGTAAGACCGCCGAAAAGGTTCATCAAAAAGGGACCGGAGCCAAAAGCTCCGGTCCCTTTATTTCATCAGGTGAAAAAACGAATCGTCCTTCTTCCACCCGGACAGCGCGGACGGATGCGTCGGCGTCCGGCCGGCGTCACGGCCCATTCCTGCGAGCCGTACCATCGAGGAGACCAGAAGAATTCCCATAGCGAGCGCGCCCGCAATGCCGAGCGTGTGCAGACCGGTCTGGAGGAACATGGTGTTGTTGCCGATGACGCAGTACTCCATGGTGTAAAAGATGCCGCCGCCCGGCACCAAAGGCAGAAGGGAAACAATCTGGTAGCCCGTCGCGGGTTTTTTGAAAACGCGCGCCATAATCTCCGAATAGACGGCAGTGGCGACGGTGGCGAAAAAGAACTGGATGATGTCGCTTTTCAGCGGAGAAAACAGGAGATAAACGAACCAGCCAAGCGCCCCGCCAAGCGAGGAATAAATGATCGTCTTTCCCCGGATATTAAAAACCAGACAGAACGCGGCGCAGGCAAAAAAAGACCAGATACAGGCAAGGTACTCCATTTGTCACACCCCCCAGATCATGCGTGTCGTCGTGAGCGCGATACCGGCGCCGATGGCGATCGCCGCAGCGATGAGCAGACTCTCGGTCAGCCGGAGAAGTCCTGCGATCAGGTCCCCGGCGATGATATCGCGCATAAAGTTGGTGATGGCGATTCCGGGCACCAGATTCATCAGCACTCCGATGATGATCTTGTCGTAGTTCAGCTGAATGAACCAGTGGGCCGCCACCAGCGCGATTGCGGCCGCGGTGAAGCTGGCCGCAACATAGGTGAAAAACTGGTTGACCCTGCCCCGCTCCATAAACCGGAGGACCGAACGGACTCCGGCTCCGCCGAGAAGCGCGACCGCGGCGTCGGCAAGGTTGCCCCCGTAAAACAGGGTAAAGAAAAAGCCCACCAGGGCATAGGCGGCAACCTGCGCGGAAAAAGGGAACCCCTCGCGCCCGTCGATGCGCGCGATTTCCCGCCGGATGTAACGGAAATCCGGCGTATCCCGGCAGATGCGCCGACACAGGTCGTTGGCCTGCTCCACGCGGTCGAGGTTCATCGTGCGGGAGGGCACGCGCCGTATCCGCGTTACCGGGCGCCCGTCCGGGGTATCGACGGAAACGTTCAGAAAGGTCGGAATCGCGAAGACCTCGCCGGTCTCCACTCCGTAAGCGCGGAAAATGCGCTGGAGAGATTCCTCCACCCGGTAGATTTCCGCGCCGTTCACCACCAGCAGATATCCAATATCCGCAGCAGTGGTGACAAGCTCTTCATAATTCATTGGCAAACCACCCTTACTCCCGTTCTCCTTCCGTCAAAGGCGATCCGTAATATGTATGGGTTCCCCCGCGAAATATGCGCGGCGGAACCGCGCGCTCTCACCCGTGGAGAGGGGCGTTCTCCCCGGGCTGCTCCAGCCGCAGAAACTGCGTGGGAACTGCGAGTTCCGCGTGTTCCCGCTCCAGAATCGCCAGCACCCGGTAATAGACCTCTTCCCGCACCCGCAGGAACTCCTGCCAGTCGGTCGTTACCGTATAAAAGCTGATCAGAAGGGAAAAACCGGTCTGCCCGATTCCGTCGAGCGCCGCGGCGGCGCTTTCGGGCTCGAGGCCCTCGCAGTCCGCCAGCATTTCGCGGATTTCTTCCGTGCAGGAGCGCAGGGTTTCCGGTTTCGTTTCAAGGCTCAGTGTCAGAGTGAAATCGACCTTCCGCTTGCCCATACGGCTGAAATTCGTGATCGCGCCCCCCACCAGCTTCGCATTCGGAACGGTGACCACCGCCTGAGAAAACGTGCGGATCTTCACGCTGCGGAAGCTCATATCTTCCACATTTCCCTCGATTTCCCCGGTTTTGATCCAGTCGCCGATGGAAAAGGGTTTATCCAGGAATACGACCAGCCCCCCGAACAGGTTGGAGATGGTCTCCTGAGCCGCCAGAGCAAAGGCGAGACCGCCCAGTCCGAGACCGGCCAGCAGGCCGCTGATGCTGTAGTTCCATTCCTGCGCGATAATCAGCACGGCGAGCGCCGTAATAAGAAAGCGCAGCGCACGGGAGAGGAACGGCAGCAGAACGCCGCTGATCTGCAGATCGGGCTTCTTTTCAAACAGCAGGGCAACCGCGCCATCCGACAGGCGGCAGAGCCCCCAGGCGGCCAGAGCGACCCACAGGCTGCGGAAACACCGCACCGCGCTCTGCCATGCGGCTCCTCCGTGCGGAACGGCGGTGCTCATGCGCAACGCGATATAAAGACCCACAGCCGCAATCAGAACCCGCACTGGCTTCTGAAAAGCCCGTGCAAATTCACCGGGCCATTCGCGCCCGGTTTTCTGTGAAAACTTTTCAAATGGCTTTGCAAGAGCCGCAGCCACAGGTCCCCGCATCAGAAAGAAAAGCAGGAATACGGCGAGTGGCAGCACAAGCCCGGAAACTTCCGGGCGGCTCAGGATGGAGGAAACAGCAGGGGAACCGTTCAAGGCTTTCTCTCCTTTTCAGGCGGACGGAATTTTGAAAAGAACAATCAGACCACCTGCCAGGGATTTTCTTTCCCCTGCAGGAACAGAACGCAGCTTTTAATCGAATTCTCAACCATGTCGCTGACCGCCTGATCGGTATAGAAAGCCATATGCGGCGTGACAAGGACGTTCGGGTAGGATTTCAGCACGGCAAGCTCCCGATTGGAAAGAGGTTCGCCCTTATGGTCGGTGTAGCAGATTCCGGCTTCATTTTCCACAACGTCGAGGGCGGCGGCGCCGATCTTCCCGGATTCTACGGCGTCGAAAAACGCCTCCGTGTCAATCAGCGAGCCGCGGGCGGTGTTGACGATGACGACACCGTCCTTCATGCGGGCAAGGGTTTCCTTATTGACAAAATGAAAATTTTCCTGCGTGGCGGGCATGTGGAGGTCAAGGATGTCGCTTTCACTGAGCAGCGTGTCAAGCGAAACGTATTCCGCGAACTTCGCCGCCTGGTCGTTCGGGTACAGGTCGTAGGCGAGCAGTCGGCAGCCGAAACCGGAAAGGCGCTGCAGCACCGCCGTGCCGATCTTGCCGGAGCCGACGATGCCGACCGTCAGGTTGTGCATCTCAAGGCCCTGCGTCGCTTTCAGGGAAAAGTCCTGCCCCACTCCGCGGTCCAGGATCACCTTAAGCCGGCGGACGGCGGCGAGCATCATCATCACCGTGTAATCCGCGACGCTGGCCGTCGAGTAGGTGACGTTCGCCACATGCAGGCCGAGCTTCTCCGCAGCCTCGAGGTCGATATGGTCGTATCCGATGGTCCGGGTGGAAATGAACCGGATGCCCGCATCGCGGTAAGCGCGCAGAACCTCCTCCGGGAACGGGGTTGTGATGACGCTCATGCAGTCGCAGCCCTTTGCCTGCGAAGCAGTGTCAAGGCCGGGAGTGTCCTTGCTCAGAACAATCTCCGCACCGTATTTTTTCTCAAATTTCCGAATAAATTCCATTTCGTCCGTTCGGGCGTTATAAACAATAATCTTCAAGGTATTATTTTCCTCCTTAAGAAAATAATTATTCTGCTCTGCCGTATTTCCTTCGCTTTTTATCCTGATACATCAGCGAGTCGATGTGCCGGATGAACTGTTTGCCGTTCATCTCGCCCTTGTAGTAAATATCGCAGCCGATGCTGAAATCCAGCGCAAACGGGGCACTCTCCCATTTTGAGAAACGGGCGAGGTTTTTCCGGATGCGATCCTGCGCATACCACAGGTCCGTCTGATTCCGCACGCCGAACAGCACGACGAATTCGTCCCCGCCGTACCGGCACACCAGATCGTTTTTGCTGAAGCTTCGTGACAGGATTCTTCCGGCCTCCAGCAGCGCACGGTCTCCCACGGAATGCCCAAACCGGTCGTTAATCTCCTTAAAATGGTTGATGTCCACCATAATTCCGGCGGTGAGCCCGCCGCGGAGCAGCTGCGTCCGCAGGAAGCGGTCCAGCTGACGCCGGTTATAAAGCCCGGTGAGGGGGTCGCGGTACAGCAGATCGTTCTCAAAATTGAAGAACATAATCAGGATGGAAATCGACATGGCGGGCCAGATGAGCGACAGGCCGTAAAACAGCGATTGGAGCAGCGTACCGATGAGCGGTGGGAAGGAAAAAATAAAAATCGGCAAATAGCGTTTCCATTCAATTTTTCTGCGATTGATCACGATCATGATCTGAGCAACAACCAAAAAGCTGAAGCAGAGGCCGGCCATTAAAAAGAACAGCCTGCCGCGGTGATACACATTCTTCGCGTCGAAGTAGAAAAACCACCCCGTGAAAACGCTGATCAGCGACATTGCCGCGACCAGCACAAAAGGCACTGAAACCGGCCAGAACAGCTTTTTGGAACGTCTGGGGTCCCGGAAAACATAGTAGTGCGCCATATAAAACCAGACGGCGCAGGGGAACGGATTCAGGCAGAAATAGGCGGCAGTCACCGCCTTGTTCGCGACGCGGGCCGCCTCCCCGGGTTGGCCGTCCAAGACCCACATACCCGTATCCAGCAGGAGAATAACCGCGTTTGCAAACAGCAAAAGAAAGAACAGCCGGTGTTCATACGTATACTTTTCCGTGCTGCTCCGGATATTCACGTAAATCAGGGCCAGAATTGCAAGGGCGAGCGCGTTGATCTCCACATAGGCAGCCGTTAACATAAAACAACTTCACCTGTCTTCTTCCGTCTTTGGAAGCAATCGCCCAAGCGGCGGGAGTATTTTACAGCGCAGCGATCTCGTCGGTAAGCGCGCGGACATCCTCTTCCCTTGTGGCCCAGCTTGTGCAGAACCGGACGACCCGGCTCCCCTCACCCGCCGAGCCCTCGTCGGCATATACGAATTTCTCGCCGAGTCTTTGCAGAACCGCGTCGGGCAGAATGGGGAACTGCTGGTTCGTATTGGAACCGCTCGCAAAGGCAAATCCCTTTTGCGCGAACGCTTCGTGAATCTGCGCGGCCAGTTCGTCCGCACGGCGGGAAAGCTCAAAGTAAAGGCCGTCCTCCAGGAGGGCAAGAAACTGAAGCCCCAGCAGCCGCCCTTTTGCAAGCATGCCGCCTTTCTGCTTCTGGATATAGCGGAAATCCTTTTTGAGCTCTTCGTTCCGGATCACCAGCGCTTCTCCGAACAAGGCGCCCTGTTTTGTTCCGCCGATATAGAACGCGTCGCAGAGCTTCGCAAGGGCGGGCAGGTTAAGGTCGCTGCCCTTGGCACAGAGGCCGTAGCCGAGGCGCGCGCCGTCCAGATAAAGGTACAGGCCGTTCTTCCGGCAGGTTTCGCTGATGGCGGTAAGCTCCGATAGGCTGTAGATTGTGCCGAGCTCCGTCGGGTTCGAAAGGTACACCAGCCCCGGCTGAACGATGTGCTCGTGGTTGTCGCGGCTGTAATGGTCGTCATACAGCTCCTGAATCTGCTCCGCGGTGATTTTCCCGTCCTTGTTCGGCAAAGTCAGTACCTTGTGGCCGGTCGCCTCAACCGCTCCGCTTTCATGGCCGGCGATGTGGCCGGTGTCCGCCGAAATTGCACCCTGATGCGGACGCAGGGCAGCGGAAATCACGGTCAGGTTCGCGGGAGTGCCTCCCACCATAAAATGAACGGCCGCCCGGGGACTTTCGCACAGCTCCCGGATCAGGCCAGCGGCCTTTTCACAGTAAGGGTCCATCCCGTATCCGGCCGTCTGCTCCAGATTGGCGGCGGCCAGTTTCTCCAGCACCCTCGGATGGGCGCCTTCGCTGTAGTCACAGTTGAATCGTATCATCTTATACCTCATTCCAGGGAATTTTGTCGCATCTTTCCGTAAACTAATCATATCTTATTTTTCGTCATAAATCAAATGGGGAACCGCTGTTTTATAAAAAAATAAGCAGCCGCAGGAACTGCCCCGTTCGCGAGCAAAAAAAGCCGATCTTTTTACGGCACTGAGCTATGAAACGGGGGTCCGCTCCGGTTCATCCGGCGCAGGCCCCCGTGTGGTTTTGTCTGAGTTCAATCAGGACTTTTTAAAAATCCCCGTGCAGTCGAGCGTTGCGAAATAATCCTCGGGTGTTTCGGCGCGGCGGATCAGCTCGGTGCTGCCGTCCTCTTTCAGCAGAATCTCGGCGCTGCGGAGTTTGCCGTTATAATTATAGCCCATGGAGTGCCCGTGCGCGCCTGTATCGTGGATCACCAGGAGGTCGCCGATATCGATCTTCGGGAGCATGCGCCCGATGGCGAATTTATCGTTGTTCTCGCAGAGTCCGCCCGTGACGTCATATTTATGGTCGCAGGGCGCGTTTTCCTTTCCGACCACCGTAATGTGGTGATAGGAGCCGTACATGGCCGGACGCATCAGGTTGGCCGCGCAGGCGTCGAGCCCGATGTACTCGCGGTAAATGTGCTTTTCGCGGATCGCCTTTGAAACCAGGCAGCCGTAAGGCGCCAGCATGAACCGGCCCATCTCGGTGTAAAGCGCCACATCCCCCATCCCCGCGGAGACCAAAACCTCTTCGTAAACCTTTTGAACCATTTCCCCGATTTTCAGGATGTCCGCCGGTTCCTGTTCCGGGCGGTAATTCACGCCCACGCCGCCGGAAAGGTTAATGAAAGCGACATGCGCGCCGGTTTCCCGGTGCAGATCAACCGCAAGCTGGAACAGGACCCGCGCCAGCTCCGGATAATATTCGTTTCCGGTGGTGTTGCTCGCGAGGAACGCATGAATTCCGAACGTCTTCGCGCCGAGCTCGCGCAGTCTGCGGAAGCCCTCAAACATCTGGTCGTGCGTGAAGCCGTACTTCGCCTCTCCGGGGTTATCCATGATCCCGTTGCTTGCTTTGAAAATCCCGCCGGGGTTGTAGCGGCAGCAGATCGTCTCCGGAATGCCGGTCAGCTTTTCCAGAACGTCGATATGAGTGAAATCATCCAGATTAATGATTGCGTTCAGTTTGTCCGCCAAAAGGAAGTCCTCGTCCGGCGTGTCATTGGAGGAGAACATGATGTCGTGGCCGGAAAAGCCCACCGCGTCCGAAAGCATCAGCTCCGTCAGGGAAGAGCAGTCCGCCCCGCAGCCTTCCTCCTTCAGAACTTTGAGGATGCCCGGCGTAGGGGTCGCCTTGACCGCGAAATACTCGCGGAAACCCTTGTTCCAGGAAAAGGCCTGTTTAACCCTGCGTGCGTTTTCCCGGATTCCTTTTTCATCATACAGATAAAACGGTGTCGGATATTTGGCGGCAATCTCCTGTAACTGCTGCGCCGTTGCAAATGTCTTCTTCATTCCAATCCCTCTTTTTTCGTCATTTCCAGCAATTTTATTTCATTTCGCATGGATTCTTTAAATAGGTCCACCAGATTCTGTTTTCGGGAATACAGGCAGGTGGAGCGCGGCCCTTCGCTGAGATCCCCCGTCAGGACGCTCTTGGAATCCGTAATCAGGCGGATCTGCTTCTGCCCCTTTTCCGTGTAATAGATCGTCGCCTCCGCGAGGCGGAACGGCAGCTCCGTGATCAGCACAACCTTCAGCCCGCGCTGCGCCGCGTCCTCAAGCTGCGGACGCATCGCTTCGAGAAGCTCCGCCGACATGGAAGCATACAGGCGCTCCTGCGCGTCCCTCACAAGGTTCTTCATCTTCTGAAGAATCTGCGCCTCCCCTGCGACAGTGATATAGCCTTCATCGTCCATCACTTTGGCAGGGCGGTATTCCAGCAGCTCTTTTTTGCAGGTTTCAAGACTCCAGATCAGGTTGTCGCAAAACTCCTGCAGATTCACGGGCGTGTAGCGCGCGGCCGTGCCTTCCACCAGATAAGCCGCGCCCTTTTCCACCAGCCCCGCCAGAGCGGTATACGTGTTGGAGCGCGAGATGCCAGTGCCCTTTGCCGCCTCGTAGCCGGTGAGCGGCCCTTCGGAAAGCAGAGTCCAGTAAAGCTTTGCTTCCTGCTTCGTCAGCCCAAATCGGGTCAGCTGCTCCAGCACATCCATTCTCTCGCCTCCCATTTAGTATCTCTTTATAGGAACACTATAATTCCAAGCCGCCGATTTGTCAAGTTCTTTGTTTGAAAAACTTTGTTTTTATGTGACTGAGTCACATACAGAGCGGTTAGTTCTGGTTATAATAAAGCCATAAAAGTAACAAAGAAACCGAGAGGAGAAATAAATATGGCAGTGGTAACGGTAACCGAAAACAATTTTGATCAGGACGTTCTGAAGTCCGACAAACCGGTACTCGTGGATTTCTGGGCATCATGGTGCGGCCCATGCCGCATGGTTTCCCCGATTGTGGATGAAATCGGCAATGAATCGGACGGAAGGTACCGCGTAGGGAAAATCAATGTGGACGAAGAGCCGGATCTTGCGGCACGCTACAACGTGATGAGCATTCCGACCTTGATGGTCTTCAAAAACGGAGAGCTGGCCAAAACCTCCGTTGGTGTTCGCAGCAAGCAGGATATTCTCTCCATGCTGGATTAAAATCGAATTCCGGCATCCATAAAACAGCCGGGCGGATTTTTCCGCCCGGCTCATCTTTTTACTCCTTTTCAGCCATCCCGGCGCCAAGCGCTTCCTCCGCATGGTAGGAGCTCCGCACCAGCGGGCCGGACGCCACAAAGCGGAATCCCATGCGGTAGCCTTCCTCCTCATATCGGCCGAACTCCTCCGGCGTCACGTACGCGGCGACCGGATGGTGCCGGGTGGAAGGCGCCAGATACTGGCCGACCGTAAGGATATCGCAGCCCGCCTTCCGGAGGTCTCCGAAAACCTCCAGAACCTCGGCGTGAGTCTCCCCGAGCCCGACCATGACGCCCGATTTCGTCATGGCTCCCGGGCAAAGCTCTTTGGCGCGCGCGAGCAGCTCAAGCGAGCGGGAATACACCGCCTTGGGGCGCACCTCCGGATAAAGGCGCGGTATGGTTTCGACGTTGTGCCCAAGAATCTCCGGCCCGGCGCCGGCGATGATTTTCAGCGCGTTCCAATCGCCGCGCAGGTCCGAGATCAGGACCTCCACCGTGGTCTGCGGCGAAACGGCCCGGATTTGCCGGATCACCTCTGCGAACACGCCGACGCCCCCGTCGGAAAGGTCGTCGCGCGTGACCGTAGTAATGACGGCGTGGCGGAGTCCCAGATTTTTCACCGCCTGCGCGACCGATTCCGGTTCTCCCGGATCGATCGGCTGCGGTTTTCCCTTCGTCACTGCACAGAATGCACAGTTGCGCGTGCACACGCTGCCGAGAATCATAAAGGTAGCTGTGCCCCGGCCGAAGCATTCCATGCGGTTGGGGCAGTTAGCCTCCTCACAAACGGTATGAAGATTCAGCTGCTTCAGCAGATCCGTCATGCGGGCGCGCTTTGCCGGGTCGATCATCTGGATTTTCAGCCATTCCGGCTTTTGCCGCATCATCGCCGGTCCCCCGCATTCTCCGGGAACATCAGCCCGGTCAGGGCTTCGGCGGAAACGCCGGTGAGGTAGCGGGTCAGGTCGGTCCCCCGCAGCGCTTCGCGGACGGAAAGCGGGTCGAAATGCACGCCGGTCAGCTTCTTTTCCACTTCCCCGAGGTCTTCCGAGCAGAAAAAGTCGCCCAGAATACGGATTTTCCCAATGGTTTCCGCTTTTCCCGTTCGGATATAAAGTTCCACCGTTCCGCAGGCCAGCCGCCCGGTAAAAAACCGGTCATAATCGGGCGACGCACCGAAATTCCATTCCCAGGTGCGGTATTTTGCGGCAAGGGCCTCCACTCGCTCCCGGTCCGCTTCCGTCAGAACAAGCGGACGGCTGTCCGGTTCCTCCGACAGGACGCTCTGCGTCATCCGCTCGCAGAATTCCGGGAAGGAAATGGGCTCCGGCAAAAAATCGGCCAGATTTGCCACACGCGACGCTACGGATACCACCCCTTTTGAGGCAAGTTTTTCCTTGCCGACCTTCAGCGCCTGCTGCATAACGGAGAAGTCGGAATGGAACAGAAGCGTTCCATGATGCAGAATCGTGTTCCCGGAGACATGCATAGCGGTGCCGGAAATTTTGAAGCCGTTCACCGTAATATCGTTCCGGCTGCTGAACTCCGGGTGAATTCCAAGTTCGGTCAGCGAGCGGAGAATCGGACGCGCCAATGCCTGAAAGTCGCGTTTCAGGTCCGGCCCCTTCCGGATAAACGAATAGTTGACGTTCCCAAGGTCCTGATAAACGGCTCCGCCGCCGGTGATCCTCCGTACGACGGTAATGCCGTTCTTTTCGATAAATTCCGGGTGAATCTGACCGGCCGTGTTCTGGTAGCGTCCTACCACTACGGCCGACTTGCTTTGCCAAAGGAAAAAAATGCACTCCCCTTCCGGGCATGCCTCCATCAGATATTCTTCCAGGGCAAGGTTATCGGCGGGGTCCGTACTTGAAGTGCTTAAATATAACATCTCTGCAGCCTGCCGTTTCTTAAAATTAAAGACCGATTCCCGGAACCATCCGCGGAACCGGCTTCCTGACGACTTACTATACTATTTCCCGATTCTTCTGTCAATCTTGCCCTCTGGAATCAGAAATGGTCGGGGAGCAGCGTGATGCCGCCCGCCAGAAGCTTCTCCAGCACAGCCTTCTCGCAGCGTACCATGCAGATGCTGCCCGGGTCCTTCTGCATATTTTCCGGAAGTACGCGGAAGCCGAACCTCTCGTAAAACGGGGGAGGCACCTCCGAATACAGAGACACGATATCGTCGGCTCCAACCGCCTGCAGAGTGTTTTTCAGCAGCTCGGCGGCATATCCCCTGTGCCGGAATTCGGACGGAGTGATAACGGAGCCGATACCGAACATTTGCCGGTCAAGAATTTGACCGAAACGAAGCAGGATCAGCGAGCTGACGATCTGCCCGCCATCTTCAATTACATAGCGGGTTCCATATGCGTCTTCTCTGTGGTTATCGGAAAAGTACTGCTCCCATGTTCTGCCTTTGCTCCATACCGAGCAACCCATTTCAAGCAAAGCGGCTGTTTCCTGTTCCCGGGCTTCCCTGAACCGCATTCTTTTTATTCCCTCCGATCAAGCCAGGCTTCCGGCCCGGCTGAACTAATTATCATTTTACCGGAATGCCGCGTTGTTTTCAACCGTTCCGCCTGATTTGCCGGAAATGCTGCCGTAAATATCGTGATCTGCCCGCATGGAGTCGATTTTTGCAATCCGATCGAAACTAACACAAGATCCGCCATCCTTTAATGACTCAATCTTACATAGATTTATTTCAACATAGAAAGAAAAAAGCCCATGCTGCGCATGGACCTTTTTGCTGGCTCCCCGTGTTGGGCTCGCCCTGCGGGCCGCGGGCTAAAAGCACTCCGCAGGAGTGTTTTCTTAACGCCTTGTTC
>JAEWRF010000113.1 GCA_023460155.1 Bacillota bacterium
TCCCCCCTACGCCAACGCCTGGTGCAGGTCGCCGATGATGTCATCGACCGACTCCAGCCCAACGGAAAGGCGCAGGAGACCGGCGTTAATGCCGCGTGCCTCCCGCTCTTCGGGGGAAAGATCCGCATGGGTCTGTGTTGCGGGATAGGTGATCAGCGTTTCGACTCCGCCTAAGCTCTCCGCAAAATGGATCATTTTCACCCGTTCCAGCAAATTGACGGCGGTCTGTTTCGAATCGGCCTCAAAGGAAATCATGGCTCCGAAGCCCGTAGACTGTTTTCTGCTGATTTCATAGCCCGGATGGTTTTTGAGCCCGACGTAATACACGTTTTTGATTTTCGGCTGACCGCACAGCCAGCTTGCGATTTTTTCAGCATTCGCCTGCTGCCGATCCATGCGGACCGCAAGCGTTTTGATGCCGCGGATCACCAGCCAGCTGTCAAGCGGGGCGAGGCATGCCCCCGTCGTTTTATAAATGGCGCGCAGTTTTTCGGAAAGCTCCTGCGTTTTCGGTACAAGGAATCCGGCCAGCGTGTCATTATGTCCGCAAAGATACTTCGTCCCGCTGTGAACGACAATATCGGCGCCGAGCACAAGCGGAGTCTGGAAGTAGGGAGTTAAAAACGTGTTGTCCACAATCACAAGCAGGTTATGCCTATGGGCAATCGCCACGGCTTGTGCAAGATCCGTTACATGCATCATGGGATTTGTAGGGGTTTCAATAAAGAATGCCTTTGTCTGTGGTCGGATTAACTTTTCAACTTTCGCAAGGTCGGAGGTATCCGCATAGTCAAAGCTCAGGCCATTTTTCTCCGAAATGGTCCTGAAAAGGCGGATCGACCCGCCGTACAGGTCGTCGGTTGCGATAATGTGGTCACCGATGCGAAACAGTTCCATCAATGCGGCAATGGCAGCCATTCCGGACGAAAACGCCATGCAGTCCGCTCCGTGCTCCAACTTGGCCACAACCTTTTCCAGATGCTCCCGTGTTGGATTCTGCATCCGGGAATAGTCGTATCCCGTGCTGTTTCCAAAGCCGAGATGCGAAAAGGTCGCCGCCTGGTAAATTGGAACCGTCACGGAGCCGGTACAGTCCGATGGGTCGTCACTGCCGTGAATACAGATTGTGTTGATATCCAATTGAAATTCCCCCAAATCAGTTATTGTGAATCTTGCTGTATGGATAAAAAATCCCGTCTTCCTGATTTCTCAAGAAGACGGGATTCTATATCTCGTGTTACCACTTCTGTTCACCTGTTCCTCACGGCGCAGGCCTCGTAAAGTACGCCGAACTTCATCGGATATACTTCGGTCGTTGTAACGGTCAACCTCCGTCGCAGCCTAAGCATTTCGCCTCGGTGCGCCACTCCAGAGCCATTTTCAACCGATCATTTATTTATCCTCTTTCAGCAGGAAAGGACTCTCTGTAAAATAAATCAATCCGTTTACTTTCTCTTTCACAGTGTTTTTCGATTCAATTGTTGAAGATATTATAGCATTTATTAGATATATGTCAAGTAATATTTGTGGTGCCGGACGAAGTGCCCGCAAAGATTCCCGCTTCGGGGTTTCCGGTACGGGAATCCTCGTACCCGCTGTTCTTGCCTAACACTGCTCGCGGTAGATGAAAAAGGGATCCCTCGGATGCAATCATTGGTACGTCGTTAAAATTGAAAAGCTTTTTCCGTCGGCTTTTTTGACAGGCTAAATTTTTGTTCCGCGATTTTGAAAAGCGCGCTGAAAAGCAGGCATAGGATCCAATAGACAACAGAAGCATCCGCATAGGCTTCAATATACCGGAGGCCGTAGGAAGCAAGGATTTTTGCTTCCGCCATGATCTCCATCAGTTTGATGCTGTATGCCAGAGAAGTCCCCTGAATCAGACTCAGAAACATGTTCCCGATATTCGGGATTGCCTCAATGAACGCCTGCGGGAAAACAATTCTCCGGTAGCTCTGCCATGTGGTCATTCCGACCGAATAGCAGGCTTCCAGTTGTCCCGCATCGACGGAGGATAGGGCGGAACGGATGAGTTCGGACATATAAGCGGCGGTGTTGAGCGAAAAAACCAACAGGGCGCAAAGCAACGGTGGAAAGACATCGGGGTTTACAGCGCTGCCGGCATTTTTCCGCAAAACGGTGTCTGCAAGTTGCGGAAGGGAAAAATAGGCAACATAGAGTTGTACAATCAGCGGGGTACTCCGGAAAAACGAGACATAAACCTTACAGAAACCGCCCCAGAAGGGGACCCGGTGCGATTGCAGGTGATTCAGCAAGCTACCGAGAATCAGGCCGATCAGGATGGAGCAAACCGTTACCAACAGCGTGACGGGAACGCCTGTCAGTATCTGCGGAAAGGCCTGAACGGCGAATTGGATATCAAACGTCATGGCGGAATCCTCCTGTTATGATACGGCCGAAATTTATGTGAGGCCGGCATGCCCTTTCTTATAAAACAGTTCCAAAAGACGGATGCATCGTTCCATCAGGACGCAGATTCCCCAATAAACGAGAGCGACCGCGATATAAGCCGCGAGAGCTCCGACCCCGTAATTTCTCTGAATGTAGAGCTGCGCTCTGCCGATCATATCGTTGACGCCGATCGTAAACGCCAAAGACGTTTCCTTCAGCAGCGTGACGACGGCATTCCCCATCAGCGGCAGCGCAAGTGCGAAGAACTGCGGGAAAACGATCCTGCAAAACGCCTGAACCTGATTCATCCCGACACTGTATGCCGCCTCGGTCTGTTCGGCAGGAACCGCAAGGTAGGCCGAACGGAACGCCTCGGAAAGAAACGCGCCGCAGTTGAAGGCAAACGCAATCACGCAGAAAACCGTCTTATCCCAGTTTTCAAGATCGATGCCTACAAGAAGAAGCAGGTTCGGAAGACCATAGTAGATGAGAAACAACTGGATCAGCGCAGGTGTTCCGCGCAGAAAGGAAAGGATCACATTACTGAGCTGCAGCAACACCGGCACTCTGCGCAGCCTGACAAACGCCGTAATCCCGCCAAGGAGCACCCCGAGCAGCAAGGAAAACAGCATCAGCAAAAAGGTCAGCGGAAGGGACCGGACAATGTAGAGAAGGGAGGAAATAAAGTCGTTCATAGCGGCTATTTCGACGAAGAAGAAGTATCAGAAGCAAAAACGTCCTCGCCCAGCCACTTCTGCGACAGCTTCGACAGGGTTCCGTCGTTTTTCAGCTTAATGATCTCCTGATTTAAATCGGAATTCAGCTGTGTTTCGTTTTTGTTGACCAGGAAATAGAACCCTTCGTGCGAAAGGGGCTTGCCGCCGACAAGGTCCAGATGGAGTGTCTGCTGAAGAACATTGAACGGAGTGGAGTTTTCCAGCGCCAGATCGTATTGGCCGGTAGCAACCGCCTTGAGCATATCGGCTTCGTTCAGCGTATCGATCGTGCCGTATTTGATCGGCCGGTCCTTATGCGCGTTGTTGTACCTTATCACAATCGGAGGAACCCCGCTTGCCGCCATCAGCGGATATATATTTTTTCCGACCACTTCGTCGAAGGAGTTGATTGCCGGGGCTCCTTTTTTCGTGATAGCAAGCAGATTGACGTATCCGTAGGCGGTTTCCTGAAACAGAAATTTCTGCTGCCGCGTCGGATTTTCAAAATAGTAATTGACCCCGACGTCATACTTTCCACTCTCCGTTCCGATCTGGACGGCAGAGGATTCGCCCACGGGAGTATACTGGAACGTATACTGCGGGAGCGCCTTGTCAATTGCTTCGAGCACGTCGCGGTCGTAACCGGCAAGCTGGTCACTGCCGTCAAGATAGGAATACGGCTTAATATCCGTGCTGACCCCAAGCTTGATGACCTTTGCCCCGGCACCGGAGGAAACGTTTCCTGCAGCAGCCGGGGTGCTTCCCGCGCACCCGGAGGTCAGAAAAACAAGGCCCGCTGCAAAAATGGAAAGAAAAATCTGCCGTTTCATATTGCACCTCATTAATTTAAGTATTTATCGATTTGGACCACCCTGTCCCTGATGGCTCCGGGATTCTGAACGAAGACATTGGTAAACAGGTCTTCCAGAAGGGTCAGCCCACCGCGGAACCCAACGTAGGATTTGTTCAGTATATAATTGTCGCGGACCGGGAAAGAAAGCTCGAGCAGATAGCCCCGCAGCTCGGCGGCGACGCTCCGTTCCCAGTTGCTGCCCAGAATCAGCGCCTCGCCGGCGCGGTGCTTCTTTTCGCGCAGAAGCTGCTGAACCTTTCCCCCGTCGTTTTCAAAGAAGAGGCGGAGCGGATTGTCCGCGTACAGCTGCCGGAACTGTTCCTCAACCGTTTTCCGATATTCCGGCGGTGGATTGTCGACGATGAACTGTTCTTCGGGCGTAAAGCCCATTTCATAGATCAGGTAGGAACCGACTGCCAGAGCCGTGGAGCTATCCGTCACGCTGTAAAAGCGGCACGGGTAGGGAGACCGGGAATGCGTATACAGAGTGGCAAGGGACTGGAAATAGTCGTAATACCACGCTTCGTTCCTTGTGATCACTTCTTCCACAAGGTTTTTGTCCGTCCCGGCAAATTCCCCGACGGCGCGCAGGAATTTTTCGCTCTCCAGCGCCCCGACCGGCAGGACCGGGTAATGCAGGTACGGCGTGCCGAACCGTTCCTGAAGCTGCTTCGCCGTATCCAGACCGACCCAGGAGGAAACGACCAGGTTGAATTCCGCATTCGGAATATCTCTCCACTCGCCGATTCCGCCCGAGGTCTGGCCAAACAGAATGTTGACCTTCAGTCCGATCTGCTCCAGAAGCCCCTTCAGATTTTCAAGGTCGCCCCGCCAAAAGGCATCCTGAAACGGAACGGCAGAAAAGACATTGACCAGGCCCTTCTGCGGACGCGGCTTTGCCTCTTCCAGAAGCTGACTGATAATCGCCCGGACCACCGTCTCGTGTCCGGCGTAGTTGTTCGCCTTGAACCCGCCCGTTTCCGCGTTGACGATCGGAACCCCTTTCTCCCGGTATTCCTTCGCCACGCGGGTAACGTCGTCCCCCACGATTTCCGCTGTGCAGCCGGTCAGGATGACGAACAGGTCGCTGTCGAACACCTTTAAGGCCCCGTCGATGGTTTCCCGAAGCTTTTTGATTCCCCCGAAGATCACTTCGTTTGAGGTAGAGTTTGTGGCCGGAATGTCAGATACCCCGACGCAGCCGTCGCCGCCGATGCTGAGCGAGTTGCTGATCTTCGTGCTGCACCCGGGGCCCGCGTGAATGATCGGGATCGCCTTTTTAATGGCCAGAACCGTCTGCTGGGATCCGAGCGCGCAGACGTAGCGGGGCTGTTCGATGCACTCACTCAACAACATCACCCCCCGCAAAGTAGAACGGATCCTGTTCGTACCACCATTTGGAATAAGGGAAGGTCGCGTGGTCCGCAAAGTTTTTCAGAAGATTTCTGCCCTCGAACGCCCGCAGAATCTGCTCGCCCGTCGCGAGGACTCCGTCGTAGCAGGCATTCCGGTTGATGTCGCCCTCGATGCAGATAGTCGGAATTCCGAGCTTGTATCCAAGATAAGCCATATCCGGATGACGGAAAATCAGAAGGTCCGGTTTCAGCTTTCGCAGAATATTGATCGCCTGATACGGCTGCTTGGTGAAGACGGAAAAATTCTGTACGTCGCCGCCGTAATCGAGAACATTTTTCAGGCTGTTCAGCCTTTGGTCGTCGCTGTCGTAATGGGCGTCGTGATGATACGCGGTCGTCCCGATCAGCTCCAACCCAAGGGAACGGATCACCGAAATGAAGCTGTGGGCAAAGGAATCCCCCGCGAAGATGTACGCGGTTTTTCCTTTCAGCTTTTCCCTCAGTTCCAAAAGCCGCGGCTGAATCTTCGCATGCTCCGATCGGATCAGTTCTTCCGTTTCCGCTTTCTTTCCCGTGATGTGCCCGATTTCCCGCAGCCACGCGTCCGTCCATCCGATCCCGTAGGGAGGCGGCGATTTAACCTCCGGAACACCGTAAACCTCTTCCAGCGCGTGGCAGACATAAGTGCCCAGCGTTTCGCAGATTTCCGTAGATGCGGCCGCCTCGGACAGTTTTTCCAGATCTTCATACGTGCAGTAAGGCGTGACATACCGCACGCGGAGGCCGAGCTTCGCAAGGAGCGGAGTGAACACGTGCGTCCCCTCAAAATTAATCACGTTGATCAGATCGGTCTGCTTTTCTTTGGGGGGCTTTACAATCTTGCGCAGAATACCGTGAAAAACCTGATCAAAGCCGCTGGACCAGACCCTGCTCTTGAAGCCTTCGCAGTAGATGGGAACAATCGGAATTCCCAATTCCTCCTGCAGTTCGTTCGCGGCGCCTTCAATGTCGTCGCCGATGATCCCTGAAGCGCAGGATGTCACAATAAAAATAACCTTTGGGGTAAAACGTCGGTGTGCCTCCAGAATCGCATCCTTCAGCTTGTCGATTCCGCCGTATACGGTGTCTTTTTCCTGAAGATTGGAGCTGATCGCCCGGATCTGCTCCACTTTAAGCCCCCGGCTGATCAGACCCAGCTTATAGGCATTATTCCAGCCTCCGAAATCACCGGCGCAGCCGATCGGCCCGTGGTTGACAATCGCCGCGCCGCGGACGGTGGGCAGCAGCACCATGGGGCTGCCTTCGGCGCAGCCGGTATTCTGGTTAAAAGAGCAGCAGCCTTCGCACTGCCCGTGACAGGACCGGCGGTAAAGATCCTCCGCGGTGCCGTTATAAACGGAGATTGATGCAAGGCGCATCTCCCGGACTGGAACCTCCGTACTTTTCAAATTCACGCTCAAATGTGTTCCTCCTTCGTCCAATTCTGGATTGCTTTTTAAATCGCTTGTTGATAGCCGGAGTTCCAGCCTGCGCCCCCGGAGGGGTGGATTCTCGCCAGAAAACGCCTCGTGCGCTCTTCCCGGGCGTGGGAGAAAATGTCTTCCGGACTCCCCTCCTCCACGACCGTTCCCTCGTCCATAAAGACGACCCGGCTGGAAACTTCGCGGGCGAACTGCATTTCGTGGGTTACCACAATCATTGTGATGCCTTCCTTTGCGATTCCCTTGATGACGTCCAGAACTTCCCCGACCAGTTCCGGGTCAAGCGCCGAAGTCGGTTCGTCGAAAAGGATCACCTCCGGGTTCAGCGCCAGGGCCCTCGCGATTCCGACGCGCTGCTGCTGTCCCCCGGAAATTTCGTTCGGGTAGACGTTCAGCTTATCGGCGAGCCCGACGCGTTCCAGATAGGTCAGGCTGATTTCCCGCGCCAGAGTCCGGGGCTTTTTCTGCACAGTGATCAGGCCTTCCATCACATTTTCCAGAACCGTTTTGTTTGCGAAAAGGTTATAGTGCTGGAATACCATAGCGGTTCTGCGGCGAATGTTCAGAATTTCGTTTTTGGTCGGACGGCTGCCCCGGACGGTGCAGTCCCCGATGGAGATTTCGCCGTCGTCCGGACGTTCCAGAAAGTTGACGCAACGCAGCAGCGTTGTTTTTCCCATTCCGCTCGGTCCCATGATGACAACGACCTCCCCTTTTTCCACTGCGAGGTCCACGCCCTTCAGCACAGCGTTGGCGCCAAAGGATTTCCGGAGATTTCTCACCTGTACCATAAAAATTTCTCCCTTCTTTTTGAACTGTGAGCCGCGGGCCGCGCAGGCCTACCGGTAAAATAGGTGCAAAAAAAGGAGGCTGCGCAGCGCCCCTTTCGGTGCATGCCCAACCTCCGGATTTCCGGTCAGTCCCGTTGTTCCGCCACCAATCACTTTGACGCGGCGGCCTGAAATGCCTGCTCCAGATCTCGGATCAGATCGTCCGGATCTTCCAGGCCGATGGAAAGCCGGATCGTTTCCGGCGCGATGCCGGCCAGAGCCTGTTCCTCCGGCGTAAGCTCCGCATGGGTTGATTTCGGTGCATTTGTGACAAGGGAACGCGCGTCCCCGATATTCTGGTGATAGTGAAAAATTTTAAGGCTGTCAATAAAGGTATTGCTCTGCTCCTCCGTTCCATTGTAGCCGAAGGTAAAAACGGCTCCCGCCCCTTTGGGGAGGTATTTCTGCGCCAGCTTTCTGTAAGGGCTCCCCTCCGCCTCCGGATGCTTCACCCATTTCACCTGACGGTTCGACTGCAGGTATCGGACGATTTTCTCCGTGTTCGAAATCTGCCGCTTCACGCGCTCCGAAAGAGTTTCCAACCCGATGAGGGTAAGGTACGCGTTGAACGGGCTGAGGATGGAGCCGAGATAGGCGGCGTAAACC
>JAEWRF010000114.1 GCA_023460155.1 Bacillota bacterium
CTCGGGTTCCACGCGGCACTGTTCGCAGCCGCCTGTTTCCTGATTGCCCGCATCACCGCGAACCTGTTTCAGACGAATTTCATCACGGCCATGCTGCTGGCGGCCGTCACTGCGGCCATAGCCGTTCTGCTGCAGTGGGCCTGCTTTTTTGTATTAGCCGGCTACACGGATCCGTTTTATGCACTTTTAAACCATTATCTGCCGATCTTCGGCTATTCGGTGATTTTCATGCCGATCACCTATTATTTTAACCGTGCCCTCGCCCTGCAGATTCGGTCAAAGGAGGAATAACCGTGGAAGAAGAGGAAGAAAAAAAGAGCAGCCCCAAGGGCCGGTATATCTTCGTTGGCTTTCTCCTCCTTGCGGTGATGGTGGCTTACGCGCTGCGCCTTGCGGACTGGCAGCTCCGCAGGGGCGCTTCCTTTTTGCAGAAGGCGGAAAGCTCCACCAAGTTCACCGTTCCGATGGACACCGCCCGCGGCGAGATTCTGGACTCGAAGGGCAACGGCCTTGCGGTAAACAAGATCGGTTATGCCATTGAATTCGACAAGGCCTACATGTCCTCCGATACGGCGAATAAAACAATTTACCAGCTGATTCGCCTGCTGAATTCACGCAAGGAAAAATGGACCGATCAGCTGCCGATCAAGGTGAACTCCGCCGGGAAATACGAGTTTATTTCCGGCAAAGATCAGGAAATCGCCGCGCTGAAGGCGAAAGATTTCCTCAATGTGAACCCGTACGCGACGGCGGACGAATGCATGAAGCAGCTTGTGGAACAATATGACTGTACCGGATATTCCGTCAAGGATACGCGGGATATTATCTCGGTGCGCTACAATATGACCAAATGCGGGTTTTCCGTTTCGCAGCCCTACACCTTCGCGGGCGACATCAGCAAGGACACCGTCGCCATCATCAGCGAAAATTCGACCAAACTGCCGGGCGCGCAAGTGAAGCTCACCACGGTTCGCCAGTATCCGGACGGCTCGCTGCTCCCCCATATTCTCGGAACGATCGGCGCGCTCTCTCAGGAGGAATACGACGCGTTCAAGGCGAAGGGACAAGTCGAAAGCGATACGAATCCGGGCGGCTACGCCTTTAACGACCGGATCGGCAAGAGCGGCGTGGAGCAGGCCTTTGAAAGCCAGCTTCGCGGCAAGGCGGGGGCAAAAACCGTAGAAATGACCTCGAAGGGCTCCGTCGCCTCCGAGACCGTCACCAAGATGCCCGTGGCGGGCGACTCGGTTTACCTTACGATCGACAGCAACCTGCAGAAGGTGCTCAACGCGTCCCTGGCCAAAAACGTGCAGGCGACGCAGGCGAACGGCCGGCTGCTCTGTGCGCAGAATTACAAGGGCTCTTCCACGGCCCACGGCGAGGATTGCGTCGCGGGCGCCGCGGTGGTGCTGCGCGTCAGCGATTTTGCTGTTCTTGCGGCCTCCACTTATCCCTCCTACGACGAAAATAAATACCTCGACGACACGAGCTATTATAATCAGCTGCTGAAGGACAATACCCTGCCGCTGATCAACCGCGCTTTCAACGGCATCTTCACCCCGGGTTCCATCGTCAAGCCTTACGTGGCGCTCACGGCACTGCAGGAGGGCAGCATCTCCGAGTCCACGCTGCTCGAAGGAAACAGCCAATACACCCGTTTTGCCAATACCGGCCTGATCCTCGGCAGTATCGGCAGCTACGGGATGATCAACTGCCAATATGCCATTGAAAAATCCAGCAACTCCTTCTTTTATGAAACGGGCTACCGCACAGGCATCAAAGCCCTGAACCTGTATGCGCCGCGCTTCGGCCTCGGCATAAAAACCGGCCTGGAGCTCAGCGAGAGTATGGGCGTGCTCGCCGGCCCCGCCGAGAAAAGCGCGTGGTGGGACGCCGATACCTGCGAAGCCGCCGTGGGCCAGAGCGACAACCAGTTCACGCCGCTGCAGCTTGCCACCATGACAGCCACCATCGCGAATAACGGCACACGGCTGCAGACTCATATTGTGGACAAAATTACGGATTACACGCGCAAGACCGTGCTTTCCCAGACCAAGCCCCAAACCGCCGCCAGCATCGGCGTGTCGCAGTCCTACATCGATTACGTCAAACAGGGGATGCGCGACGTGGCGATCTCCGGCACGGCCGCCACCATGTTTTCACATTACGGCATTCCCATCGCCGCCAAAACCGGAACGGCAGTTCAGACGCCGCACTCCGACAACGTGACCTTTATCGCGTTCGCCCCCTACGATCACCCGCAGATCGCCCTCGCGGTCGTGCTGGAACACGGCGCCACCAGCCTTTATTCCAACTCGGTGGCTAAAGATGTTCTCGACGCATATTTTTACGGGAAAACGGTCGATCAGAACGGAAACCTCGTTATGCCGTCTGCGGCGTCCTCCGGAGCCGGAAAAAATTCCTCCGGCGTCTCCTCACAGGCCTCCGGTGCTTCATCGCAGGCGTCCGGAAGCTCTTCCGCCGCGGGGCACAGCACCGTTTCCACGCACACGTCTTCGGGAGATGAGGGCTGAAAAAGCGCCGATATTTGCTGAAACAAACAATAAAAACGCTTTACTCCGCTAAATGTTTGTGTTACTATAATAATGAGGTTTTCTATATGGATTCTGTAACGGTTATCACATCCGGAAAAGGCGGCGTGGGGAAATCCACCCTGAGCGTTGGCTTGGGCACCGCAATGGCCGCGCGGGGCAAACGCGTTCTTCTCATCGATATGGACGCGGGACTCGGCAGTCTGGACCATATGCTGGGGATTACCGAACGCCTTGTTTTCGACATTGCCGACGTAATCTCGGGCGAAGCGGAGCCGGATAAGGCTGTTTACCGGTGTGCTTATGAACCGAACCTGTTTCTGCTGCCGGCGCCCGCCGCGGAGGAAGACGTCGTCAGCCCGGATCTTATGCGGCAGTTTACCGCGGTCCTGTCCCGGTACTACGATCAGATTCTGATCGACAGTCCGGCCGGGGTAGGGCAGGGCTTTCTGAGCGCTGCGGCCGCCGCTTCCCGCGCGCTGGTGGTTACGACGCCGGACCCGGTGTGTGTCCGAGACGCGGCACGCACCCGAAAATGCCTGCTGGAGGCCGGGGTAACCGGGCAAAGACTGGTTGTCAACCGCTTTTCCACCGCTTTGTTCCGCGGGCAGGGGTATTACCGGGACCTTGATTCGGTTATCGACGCCGCCGGGATCCGTTTGATCGCGGTTGTGCCGGAGGACGCATCTCTGGCGGGCGCTGCGGCCTGCGCGAAGCGGATGAGTGAAACGTCGCCGGGCGCGATGGCGCTGGGCCGGCTCGCCGCAAGACTGGAGGGCGAGCGGATTCCGCTGCCAGACCTACAAAAATTCTGATACATATTTCCTTTTGTTTGGGAGGGGAGTTTATGAATATCGCATTGATTGCACACGACGCCAAAAAGGAACTGATGGTGCAGTTCTGCATTGCCTACTGCGGCGTGCTGAGCAGACATACGCTCTGCGCTACGGGCACCACGGGAAAGATGGTTTCGGAGGCCACGGGCCTTGACATCCAGCGCTTTTTGGGCGGTTCTCAGGGCGGAGACCAGCAGATTGCCGCACGCATTGCCTGCAACGAGGTGGATTTGCTGCTGCTGTTCCGCGACCCGCTGAACCCGAAGCCGCACGAGCCCAACGACATGAATCTGCTGCGCCTGTGCGACATGCACAACATTCCGGTTGCGACGAACATTGCCACCGCGGAGGTGCTGATCCACGGCCTGGAGCGCGGCGATCTTGACTGGCGCAACATTCTGAACCCGAAAGCGTAAATGATTCCGGCTGAGAACGGAAAGAGTACCCGAAGCTCCCGCACAGGGAGGGCGCGCCGCGATTGAGAGCGCGCCCGCATCCGGAGCATCGGGGAAGACATCCGGGAGCCGTTTCCTTTCCCCGCGCAGGCGGGGCCTGAAAGGGGAGCCTTCGGCTCCTGAAAAAGGGTGGCACCACGAGCGGTTTTCCCTCGTCCCTTTCCTTGGGACGGGGTATTTTTATTTTCAGATTGAAACAACTTGCCGGAAAGCATTTAGCCTGTAAAAAACAAGCAGGCCGTCGAAAATCGTGCAAGGCGGCATAAAAAAGGAGCAGCATTATGGAACTGATTAAAGCGCAGAGAGGCACCCAGGACATTCTTCCCGAACAGATTGAGCGCTGGCATGCGGTGGAAGACGTCATGCGGGATGAGGCCGCCGTCAACGGCATTTCCGAGATCCGCACGCCGGTGTTCGAAGACACCAACCTGTTTCAGCGCTCCGTGGGGGAAACGACCGACGTGGTGCAGAAGGAAATGTACACGTTCGAGGATAAGGGCGGGCGCTCGATCACTCTGAAGCCGGAGGGAACCGCCGGGGCGGTGCGCGCGTTTCTGGAGCACGGCCTTTACAACAGTCCGCTTCCGGTGAAGCTCTACTACATCACGCCCTGCTACCGTTACGAAAAGGCTCAGGCGGGCCGTCTGCGTGAGTTCCACCAGTTCGGCGTCGAGATTTTCGGCTCGTCCCTTCCGCTTTCCGACGCGGGGCTCATCGCCTTCGCACACGGGCTTTTCGACCGCCTCTGCGTCAAGAATCTGAAGCTGAAAATCAATTCAATCGGCTGCCCGACCTGCCGCGCCGAATATGTCAGCGCGCTGAAGGCTTATTTCACGGAGCGGAAGGATCAGCTCTGCGAAACCTGCCTTTCCCGTCTGGAGCGCAACCCGATGCGCATCCTCGACTGCAAGGAGAAGGGCTGTTCCGAAGCGGCGAAAGGCGCGCCGCGCATCCTTGATTACCTGTGCGATGACTGCAAAACGCATTTTGAACAGGTGAAGGAAGGTCTTGATTCCGTCGGAATCGCTTATGAAATCGATCCGTCCATCGTGCGCGGGCTCGATTATTACACCCGCACGGTGTTCGAGTTTGTTTCAACCGATCTCGGCGCGCAGAGCACCGTCTGCGGCGGCGGACGCTACGACGGCCTTGTGGAGGAAATGGGCGGCAAGCCCACGCCCGCGCTCGGCTTTGCGCTCGGCATCGAGCGCCTGCTGATGATCATGGAAGCGCAGAAGGTCGAATTCCCCGAACCGGATCCCTGCGAGCTGTATATCGCCTCCATCGGGGACGCGGCGCAGAAGGAAGCCTTCCGCATCGCGCAGGGCATGAAGGAATGCTCCATCGCAGCGGCGTTCGACGAGGTGGGCCGCAGCCTGAACGCGCAGATGAAGTACGCCGGAAAGCTCGGCGCGCAGTTTACGCTCGTGCTCGGCGACGAGGAGCTCGAAAAGGGCCTCGGCGTGATCAAGAATATGAAGACCGGCGAAAAGACGACGGTCAACCTCAAAAACGATCTCGAGGGCCAGTTCGCCGGAATCAGCGTAAAGGCCGAGGACGAAGAGAATCTGAAATTCTGAGACCCTGCTTCAAAAAGTTTAAAATCGGCCGGAGGATCCGGCTCGGATCATAATAAAGGAAATGAGGAAATCAAAATGGCGGAATTCATGACGGGACTCAAACGTACGAATTACTGCGGGACCCTGCGCGCCGGGAATATCGGCGAAACAGTCACCGTGTGCGGGTGGGCGCAGCGCCAGCGCGACCTGGGGCAGCTGATCTTTATCGACCTGCGCGACCGCACCGGAATCGTGCAGCTCGCTTTCGGAGACGCGACCGACCGCGAGGTGTTCGAGAAGGCGTTTTCCGTCCGTTCGGAATTTGTGCTCGCGGCGACGGGCGTCGTACGGGAGCGCAGCTCCAAGAACCCGGAGCTTCCGACGGGCGACATTGAAATTGAAGTGAAGGAGCTCCGCATTCTTTCGAAGAGCGAAACTCCGCCGTTTGCCATTGAGGAAAACTCCACCGTCCAGAAGGAAACGCGCCTGCGCTACCGCTTCCTCGACCTGCGCCGCCCGGACATGCAGCGAATTCTGACCGCGCGGCACCGCCTGGTGAAGATTGCCCACGACTATTTCGACGACAACGGCTTCCTTGAGATCGAAACGCCGGACCTGATGAAGTCCACGCCGGAGGGCGCGCGCGATTATCTGGTGCCGAGCCGTGTTTTCCCGGGAAAATTCTTTGCGCTGCCGCAGTCGCCGCAGCTTTATAAGCAGCTCCTGATGGTCTCTGGTTTCGACCGCTACATGCAGATTGCCCGCTGCTTCCGCGACGAGGACCTGCGCGCCGACCGTCAGCCGGAGTTTACGCAGATCGACTTTGAAATGTCCTTCATCACGCAGGAGGACGTCATGAAGATCGGCGAGGGCTTTATCCGGGACGCCTATAAAAAGCTTCTCGGCACCGACATTCAAATCCCGCTGCCTCGCCTGACATGGCAGGAGGCGATGCGCCGCTTCGGCTCCGATAAGCCGGATATGCGCTTCGGCATGGAGCTGACCGATCTTTCGGAAACGCTCAAGGACACGGAATTCCGCGTGTTTGCGGGCGCGCTTGCCGAAGGCGGCAGCGTGCGCGGCATCATTCTGAAGGGCAAGGCCGACGCCCTCAGCCGCAAGGAAATCGACAAGCTCGGCGAATGGATTAAAACCTATGGCGCGAAAGGCCTCGCATGGACCCGTCTCGCCTCGACGGGAGAAACCTCGTCATATGAGAAATTCCTCAAGCCGGAGGAAGCAGAGGCCGTGCGCAAGACGCTCGGCGCCGAAACGGGCGACGTGCTGTTCCTGGTGGCAAGCGGAGAAAACAGCACCGTCTTCGCTTCGCTCGGTGCGCTTCGCTGCAATCTGGCGCGGAAATTCGACCTCATCGACAAATCCGCCCCGAAGCTTTTATGGGTCACCGACTTCCCGATGTTCGAGTACAGCAAGGAGGAAGGCCGCTGGATGGCCATGCACCACCCGTTCACCATGCCGAATCCCGAGGACCTCGACCGGCTGGAGAGCGACCCCGGCTCCGTGCGCTCCGTTGCGTACGATATGGTCATCAATGGCTACGAGGCGGGCGGCGGAAGCATCCGTATCCACGATTCCCAGCTTCAGCAGCGCATGCTGAGAGCTCTGGAAATTCCGGACGACACGGCCCAGGAGCGGTTTGGCTTCCTTCTGGAAGCCCTCAAGTTCGGTGCACCGCCGCACGGCGGAATGGCATGGGGCCTGGAACGCCTCATGATGGTTCTGCTGAATGTGGACGATATGCGCGATGTCATCGCGTTCCCGAAGGTGTCCTCCTCTGCCGAGCTGATGAGCGGAGCGCCCGGTCCCGTGGACACTAAGCAGCTTACGGAGCTTGGAGTATCCATCTTGCCCGAAAAGGAATAATTCGGCAGGCCGACAAGCACGCAGGTAAAAGACCGGGAAGGTAGCAATGAAAACCAGATTACGTTAGAACATTGCCGGAAAGGGGGAACGGGTACGCAGAAAACCAATTACCAGCTTCAGCTGGATGAAACGCTGAAAGGTCTTGCAGGGAAGACACCTTCCCTGCTGCTGCACGCCTGCTGCGCCCCCTGTTCGAGCTATGTTCTCGAATACCTTTCGGAGTATTTCAGAATCACGGTGTTTTACTACAATCCCAACATTTCTCCCGAGGAAGAATACGAAAAACGTGTCGCGGAGGTCCGGCGGTTAATTTCCGAACTGCCGGTGAAGAATCCGGTCGGTTTCCGGGAAGGAACCTATGATCCGGAGCGGTTTTTCGCGATGTCCCGCGGGTTGGAACAGGAGCCGGAGGGCGGGGCGCGCTGCATGGCCTGCTATGCCCTGCGCCTGGAGGAGACCGCGCTCCGCGCGGCGGCGGACGGCTGCGATTTTTTTACCACCACACTTTCGATCAGTCCGTATAAAAACGCGGAAAAGCTCAATGAGATCGGCGGAAATCTGGCGCGGAAGTACGGCGTTCCCTATCTTTTTTCGGATTTTAAAAAGAGGGGCGGCTACCAGCGCTCCATCGAGCTTTCCCGCGAGTACGGCCTGTACCGGCAGAATTACTGCGGTTGTGTTTTTTCTGCGGCGGGGGCGCCGATTGAAACAGCTGAGAGAGGAAATCGGGAGGGCGGACAATGAAAAAGGAGAAGAAGAAAAAGAGGGAAAAGCGGGCGGTGGCGCCCGCCGCGGAAAAGGCGGAGCGGCAGGAGCTCCCGGAAGAGGAGCAAACACCCCTCCAGTTCGCCGCGGCCGCGATCGGCGGGAAATGGAAGCTGCGGATCCTCTGGACGCTCCGTTCCGGCGAACCGGTGCGCTACCGCGAGATCCGCCAGCAGATTTCAGGCATCACCGACATGATGCTCAGCCAGAG
>JAEWRF010000115.1 GCA_023460155.1 Bacillota bacterium
GCTACAGCCAGCCGGAGATCGTTGAGGCTGTGCGCGAGCAGGCCGGGCGGTTTTTTCACGGGATGCAGCACATTGTCACGCACGAGGGCTATGTGGCTCTCGCCGAAAAGCTGGATGAAATCGTACCGGCCCGCGGCGAAAAGCGCAAAACGCTGTTTGCCAACAGCGGTGCAGAGGCGGATGAAAACGCGGTGAAGATTGCGAAATCTGCGACGGGAAGACCCAACATCATTGTTTTCTCCGGCGCGTTCCACGGGCGCACCGCCATGACCATGACCATGACCTCCAAAAAAGCGTATTCCTATGGCCTCGGGCCGTTCCCGGACGGCGTTTACCGTGCGGAATTCCCGTACCTGTACCGCGGACCGGTCGGCATGTCGGAGGAAGAAGCAATCGCGTATTATATCAAACGCTTCGAGGCCGTGTTCGAAGAAGCGTCCCCGGCGGAGTATGTCGCCGCCGTCGTGGTCGAACCGATTCAGGGCGAGGGCGGCTTTGTCCCCGCGCCGATCGAATGGGTCAAGGCCGTGCGCGAAATCTGCGACCGGAGCGGCATCCTTCTTGTTGCAGACGAAGTGCAGACGGGCTTTGGCCGGTCCGGCCGGATGTTTGTTACCGATTACTGGAAGGAAGCGGGCTGTGCGCCGGACCTTGTCACATTCGCAAAATCCGTGGCGGCGGGCGTTCCGCTTTCCGGCGTCACGGGCGACGCGAAGGTGATGGACCGCGTGCGGCCCGGTGTGGTGGGCGGAACGTTCAACGGCAACGCGCTGGCCTGCGCCGCATCTCTCAAGGTGATTGAAATCATGCAGCGCGACCGCCTTCCGGAGCGCGCGCTTGTCATCGGCAAAAAGGTGACGGATACTTATAATGCATGGAAGAAAAAATACCCGGTGATCGGCGACGTACGCGGCATCGGTTCCATGGTCGGCATTGAGTTTGTAAAGGACCGGAAAACAAAGGAACCGTATCCGGAACTGGTAAAGGCAATGATCCAGTACGCAGTACAGCACGGCCTGCTGATCGAGAGCGCGGGAACGTGGGGGAATGTCATCCGTTTCCTGTGCCCGCTGGTCGTCACCGACGCTCAGCTTGACGCGGGCCTCGCCATTATGGAAAGCGCTCTGAAAGATTCCCTCAAGTAAGAGAAAATATAAAAAAACAAAGCAAATGGATTCGTCCCCGAACAGGGCCGACCCATTTGCTTTTTCCTTTTCATTAGCAGGCGCCGTGCGCGGCAGAGTTTATTTGCTGAATCGCCGGTAAAGGGAAGAGAGGGCCTTCTTTTCGATCCGGGAGACATAGGAACGAGAAATTCCAAGCTTTTGCGCAACTTCGCGCTGGGTGAGCGGTTTGTTTCCGTCGAGACCGTAGCGCAGCTGAATAATCGACCGTTCCCGGGAGGAAAGAACCTCCTGAATGTACTTTTTCAACTGCTCCGATTTAATGCGGCTGTCCAGATTTTCCAGGATGTTGTCCTCCGTCGCCATGATGTCCATCAGAGTCAGGACGTTTCCGTCCTTGTCCGTATCGATCGGCTCATTGATGGAAATGTCCTGTGAATTTTTCCGGGAAGCCCGGAAATACATCAGCACCTCGTTTTCGATGCACCGGGCCGCGTAGCTGGAAAGGCGGATTCCCTTGGAGCTGTCGAACGTGTTTACGGCTTTGATCAGTCCGATCGTACCGATGGAGATCAGGTCATCCTGTTCGTTGGAGCCGGAGTAGTATTTTTTGATGATGTGCGCTACCAGACGGAGGTTGTGTTCGATCAGCGTCGCTTTGGCCGATGCGTCGCCTTTTTGCATCTTTTCCAGACACTCTTTTTCTTCCTGGGCGGTTAACGGGCGCGGAAACGAGCCGGAGCCGGTGACATGGAGGACAAAAAAAATAAACCCGGAAAGGACCAAACCAAACATCGCGCCGAACATGGCGATTCCTCCCTTGGCTTCTGTGTAATACAATATATGTTACGTTCGGGAAGATTGTTGCAAGTCCCGACCGCATAATTTTTTATTTCCATTATTTTTTTGTTAATAACTTCCATTTGTATTGTAAGTTTGCAATAAATCAGATACAATATATACCAGTTTCAAATTCGGAAGATCGTTTCCTTTCGGACGGTTCACGGTGGGATTGCTGTTTTTATTTAGTTAACTTTTAGTCGATTTATTTGGTAAAATATAAACTCACAGAGAACCGATACCGGCTATAATAAATATGATTTTAGACTGGGAAGTGAGATCTACGAAAAAATTGGGTTATTCGGTCAAATTGTCTCATTCTCAGATTTTGATTACGGTTGATTTGGAATCCGACGCAGCCCTCCGGGGCCGTATATTCAGCGGATATTACGGGAAGTACATGGAATTCTACGATGCGAATGAGTTGCTGATGGAAATGCAGGAACTTTGCGACAACGTACAATATCCCCAGTCGACATTCAAATGCCGCACTTTTGGGGTGAAGCACAGAAAGCAAGTGATCAGAAGGGCGGTCGATTTTGTGGACGAGGATCTTAATGAAGAGGTCGAACAGGATAAAGCGACATTTTTAGTGCATATTCAGTTCCGGCAGAATGCTTCCTGGCAGGGAAGCATCACCTGGGTGGAAAAGGACCGGACGCAGAATTTTCGCAGCGCGCTGGAAATGCTGCGGCTGATTGATGAAGCCGGGAGTCCCGGAGTCCGGAAGACAATGGAATGGGACGAACGTTCGGAAGAATAAGTTCAAATGAAAAAAGGCTCCGGAATCAATCCGGAGTCCTTTTTTCTGTCTCTTGAATCGGGGCTTTCTCAATCCGATACTTTTTCCGGCCGAAATAAACGACGATGCTGCCGAACAGAATGTTTACATAATAGGTTGAAATACGCCAGAGCGTAATGGCGGGGATGATGGAAATCCCGAAGAATTCGCGGAAGAAAAGATAGAATCCGCCTTCCGCCCCTCCCGAGGAGCCGGGAAGCGGAACAAAAGACGCGACCATTGTAACAAAGGTGTCCGCCGCAACCATGATAAACACGGATTCTCCCTTTAAACCGAAACTTCGGTATACAAAATAGGAAATCAGGCTCGCTATGGTTATTTGAACCAAAGTCAGCACAATTGCCCAGAAGTACAGCCGAAACGACCGGCCGATCCGTTTGGAGCTGTCGTGAAATTTCATGAGCTCGCCGTGTACCGAGTCGTAGAACTTTTCGGAAAGGCGGTGCAGCCTGATCTTATCCAGGAAACGGGCGACACCGTGCAGCATGGATTCCGTCAGGCGCTCGTTGATCATGAAGATCAGCACAAGGAAAATGAAAATGCTGTTGGTAACCAAACCGAAGAGCGTGATAAAGGAAAAATTGCTGACCCGCGTCTGAAAATAATTCAGTTCAAAGGAGATGAGCACCAGCGAATAGACAAAGGTGACTCCGTGGTGCACAAGGGACTTGACTGCGATGATGGAGCTTGAAGTGCCGAGGTCCATTCCCATCTTGTTGATGTTGTAAATCTCCATCGGCTCCCCCATGTTGAAAGGGGTGAGGGCGCTGTAAAGCAGGCCGAGCATTCCGACGTAAAAGGATTGGCCGAACTTCCAGCTTTTCTCCAGGTGGCGGCAGAAAAGATGGAGCACATAGGCTTCCAGCAGCCAGCCTGCGGCAATTCCCACTGCGATCCAGAGGAGCCAGACCGGCTGAAGATGGAAAAAAATATGCCGGAGACTTTTCAGACCTTCCTCCGTTCGCAGGAAATAAATCAGAACCCCTGCGCAGAATGCAAGGGTGATAATGGTAAACAGATTTCTTGAGACTGCGGATCGTTTTGTTTTCTGCATAAAGCCCTCGCTTAAAAAGAATCGGGAGAACCTTTCTCCCGAAGAGAATTCAATGCCTTATTATACCTCATGTGGGCCGGTCTGCATAGAGGAAATGGCAAACTCACCCTGTGGGTCTGTAAATCTATTCTATTCTGCCCGTTGGAGCCGATTGTATCAGTCGCTGCCGCAAGGTTCCAAAAATGCAAAAGGCCTGCCGATTTATCCTTCGGCAGACCTGAATTCTGAGCTGGGAGCTTTCGCGCCACAAGCCCTTGGCATTTGCGGTGATTTCAGACGCTGTAGAAATCGTCGATCAGATTGACCGACCGGAGCAGCTCCGCGTTGCCGGTCAGCTCAGAGATCGGGGCGTCGGCGGCGATCCGGTGATCCTCCGTAAACAGGATTCCGCGGTCGGAAATCCGGGGAACGAGTTCCAGATTATGCGTGGAGGCAACCACCGTTTTCCCCGCGTCGCTCAGGGTGTTCAGCAGGCGCACCAGCCAGACCTGAGTTCTCGGGTCCAGCCCGTTTGTGGGTTCGTCCAGGATCAGAACGTCGGGGTTCATGACAAGCACGGAGGCGAGCGCGACTTTTTTCTTTTCGCCGCCGCTCAGCTTGAATGGAGCGTTTTCCAGAAGAGCCTCGATGCCGAGCAGAGCGGAGATCTCCCCGATCCTGCTGCCGACGGTTTCCGGGGGAAGCTTCTGCTGCAGCAGGCCGAATGCGATCTCTTCCCGCACGGTGCTGCAAAAGAGCTGCACATCCGGGTTCTGAAAGATGAACCCCACCCTGCGGTGATAGTCGCCGGAAAACGCATCGTCTTTCCAGTCACGCTCCGAAACGGGATGCTGAAACGCGCGGAACGTCCCCTCACGGGGAGACAGAAGCCCCGCCAGTATTTTCAGCAGGGTCGATTTCCCGCACCCATTCGCACCGAGGATGCAGACGCGCTCCCCCTGCCGGATGGTAAAACCGATCGCGTTCAGCGTGGGCGAACTGCCGGGATAGGAGAAAGAAACGTTCTCCAATTCAAAAATCGGGCGTGCGGTGTCGTTTGTCACTTCAGATGTTCCCCCGCAATTAGTAGAAATAAGATCACTGCGTTAAGAATGATAAAAATGGAGTCCTTTTGCCCGATGCCGGAGGCGGGGAGCTCTGCGGAATCGCCGGTGTAGCCGCGGCAGCACATGGCTTCGTAGATTTCCTCGCTGATGAAATGCCCTTTCAAGAACAGGTGCGCGGCGCTGTGGGCCATAAAACGCCGGTTGTCGGAGGGCTTCAGTTCGCCCGCGGTTCTCAGGTATCTTGCCTCCATCATGCCCTCGGCGATTTCGGAAAGAAGAAAGATATAACGGTAGGCCATATTCAGAATTGAAACAATCAGGGGCGGCAGATGCAGGGACGCCAGCCCCGCGGTGATCTTTGACCACCGCGTTGTGAGAAAGAGCAGAAAAGCGAAAGTGAGGGAGATCCCGGTCCGCAGCATCAGCCGAAACGCTGTTTCCAGCCCGCCCGCGCAGAAATACAGTCCCTGCCCGAGCCCGAAGGCTCCCGGGGGCAGGAGATAGAAAAGCGGGCGGCCCGGGATCAGCAGGCTGCTGGAGCCGGGCAGCGACACGATGAAAACCGCGAGCGGCACGATCAGCCAGGTCCGCCGGAAAAACACGCGGACCGGCAGCCCGGACAAGCGGGCGTAAATCATCGGGATGGCCGCGAGAACGGTCAGGGCGGCCGGATTGCCCGCGACGCTGCCGAAGATCATAAAAACCAGGAAAGTGCATAGCTTGACCCGGGGATCAATGATCTGAAGAAAATCGTCTTTCGCGGCATATTTTTCACAGTACAGCTCGTTTTCAACGATACCGGAGATATTTTTCATCGTTCTGCGGAGAAAATGCGTTTTGGAACGGGGACGGCCTTCGGCGGAACTGCCGCCGCTTTCGAGAAGCCAATCCGGAATTCCTCTGCTGCTTTCGGTCTCCTGCATCTTATTTTGTGCCTTTCTCCTTTTTGGTGATGAGTCGGGACATAAGGAAAATCAGGAAGGAAATCAGAAGAATGCCGACCACAGCGGAAAGAATGTAACCGCTGATTGCCCCGAACTGCCCTTCGCCGAGCGCGGGAAGCGAATAATCCGGCATCAGCGCGTTCCATTTGTCGGCCATGGAGGCAAACCCCTGCGGGATATAGCCGAGGGCCTCTTTCATTTCATCGGTTCCCCATTCGCCCCAGGCGGTGCCGGAAGCAATCAGGCCGAGGGGGGTTAAAACCACCATGGCGATGATGGGGATCAGAAGATTGCGGTATTTTTTGAAAAAGGAGACCTTTTCCGGACTTTCCGGAAGCGCGTTCCCGGAGAAAATCTGAGGGGTGACCTTCGCTATGTAAGCGACCGCCGCCGCAGTCAGAATCCCTTCAATCGGGCCGGCCACAACGGAATGGGCGAACAGCATGGAGGGAATGGAGACGGAAAGGGGATAAGGGCAGTAAAGCGGATGGCCGGCGGCGTCCATAAACAGCAGCGGCTGGATGCCGAATTCCAGAGACGCGCAGAACGCCGCGAGATTCAGGCCCGCGTAGCCCCCAAGAAAGGAAGCGGCGAGGTTCCGCGAACTGCCGATCTTCGATTTTCCGGAGATGAGTTTATAAAGGAAATAGCCCGTAAACGGCATGATTACGGCCATGTTCAGGCAGTTGATGCCATAGGCGAGGATTCCGCCGTCGCCGAAGACCAGCGCCTGAATCAGCAGCGCCGTCGAAACGCAGATCGTAGCGGCCCAGGGCCCCAGCAGAATGGCAATCAGCACTGCTCCGACGGCGTGGGCAGAACTTCCGCCCGCCACCGGAACATTGAACATCATCGTCAGGAAAGAAAATGCGGAGCAAAGCGCGAGGGTGGGAATGTTTTTCCGATCAAGTTTTATTTTAACCTTTTTAATCGCCGTTACCCAAGTGGGAACCATGACGACAAAACCGGGTACGGTTGTCTGAGGACCTAAATATCCGTCTGGAATGTGCATACAATCAAACTCCTACAAAAAATTAAACCCATGCAGGGCTTTTTAGCCCTTCATGGGTCTCTTCATTTCAATTCATTCGTCGGGGCCGCACAGGATCTTCATGACCCCGCTGTTCACAAATTGTATCATATCATAGCCGGGAGGCGCTGTCAACTAAACTTTGCCGCCCTGCCCGAGAAATTCCCGGACCGCGGCTTCCGCCTGCGCCGTCGGGTCGGCGGCCATATCGATCCAGCGGATGGATTTGTCCCTGCGGAACCACGTCATCTGGCGCTTTGCGAACTGCCGGATCGCGCGGCTCAGTTCGGAGCAAAACTCTTCCCGTGAGGAGAATTTACCCGTAAGATACCAGAGAATGTACCGGTATTCCAGCCCGAGGTCATAGAGATACTTCCGGTCGCCGCCTGCCGCGAGATAGGCTTCGACTTCGCCGAGCATTCCCTGCTCCAGCCGTGCGGTCAGCCGTTCCTCAATCCGCTTCGCGAGCTGTTCCTTCGGCCACGTTACCCCAAGCTGAAGCACGTCGTACTTGGGGGCGTTAACGTAGTCCAGCGGTTCCCCGTGAGCGGTTTTCTCCAGCACCCGTATGATTCTCCGCTTATTCTGATAATCGGACGGCCGCGCCGCCAGAAAGGCTTTCCCCTCCGGAGTCAGCTTTGCCCTCAGTTCGTCGATCGGCAGGAGCTCCAGCTCTTCGCGCAGGGCGGTGTCCGCGGGTCTCTCATTCATGATATAACCGTGAACGACCGAGCCGATATAAAGCCCTGTGCCGCCGACCAGAAACGGCAGCTTTCCGCGGGACAGAATCTGTGGGATCAGTGCGTACGCGAGACCCTGAAAATCGGCGACGGAAAACGGTTCGCCGATTTCTTTAATATCAAGAAGGTGGTGCGGAACCAGAAGCCTTTCCTCCCGCGTCACTTTTCCGCTGCACAGATCGAATCCGCGGTAGATCTGCCGGGAGTCCGCCGAGAGGATTTCCCCGTTGAATTTTCGGGCAAGCTCAAGCCCCACGGCGCTTTTCCCCGAGGCGTTTGTTCCTACGACGGCGATCATTTTAGGCAGCGCCATACTTGCGTTTCTCCTTTTGCAATCCCTTTTTTGTTCTTTTCATTATAGGGTGCCGTCCCTGCGAAATCAAGGGGAATCCTGATTTTCCGGGAAGGCCTTTCCGTGACCGCTCCGATTTTTCGGGCGAAAAAACCTTGCTTTGTTCGGTTTTGCTGGAATCAGTCGTACCATTCCAATTGAATCAGAGCTTTGTTTTTATAGCGCAGGAAGCCGCGGTCCCGGAACCCCATCCGTTCCCAAAAACGGGCGCCGCCTTCGTTGTCGACATATACCGCGAGCGTGACGTCGGAGATTCCTTCTGCTTTCAAAGCGTCAAACACTTTTTCCACAAGCTGTGCGCCGATTTTTTGATTCTGGTACTCACGGGCAACGCAGGTGTGGTAAATGGAGCCGCTTCGCCCGTCATGACCGCAGAGAATTGCCCCTACAATACTGCCGTCAAGCTCCGCGACAAAGGAGGTGTTTGGATTTCGGCGCAGAAACCGCTCGATCCCGGCACGTGAGTCGTCAACATTGTTCAGCCCCATATGCTCCGTCTTCCAAAGGGCGTAAACCGTATCGTAATCGGTAATTTTGAATGGTCGGATTTCCATGTTCTCTGATTCCCCTTTTGGTTCTAACGTGTGGGCAATGATGGCTTTTTCAGGAGATGGAAATTTCAGGGCCGAATTGCCTCACCCTGTTTTTCCCCTGCTGTTTTGACTGATAGAGAGCAAGATCGGCTTTGTGAAGAAGTTCGATTAAGGAACCGTCCTGAACATTGCAGCCTGCAACGCCGACGCTGATGGTGTACTTTATTTTATGGTTTAAATAGACTACGCTTCTCTCGAAAATATACTGACGTAAGCGTTCGGCGGCGGAAAAAGCTTCTTCAGGCGCTGCTGACAAAAGCACTACAAATTCATCCCCGCCAAGGCGCCCGATCGCGTAATTCCCTGACAGCAAAGCCCGCGCCGCGCAGACCAGATCCTTCAGGATGCAGTCCCCCCCGAGATGCCCGTAAGTGTCGTTAATGTTTTTGAAGCTGTCCAGATCTACGACCATTGCGGATACAAAGGGGTTTTCCGAGTCCTTTCGAAAGCACAAAAAAGCGTTTGTTAACCCTTCCCGGTTATAAATACCGGTTAACGGATCGATTTCCGCACGTCCTTTTAAGAGAGTAATATCCGTCAAAACCAGTACATAACCCATGGAATTACCGCCGGAAGCTTTCAAAGCATGATGGGTGAGGGAAAGAAATACACTTCTTTGCCGGTTCGTCAGCTCTGTGGGAAAATCATCTATGGAAAAAGCGGGATTCGCAGGCTTTTCCTGCGTTTTGAAAAGAAAGCTTGAAAGGTCGGAGCCAATCCGGAGAGAATCGGAATTGATAACGGAGTATGTTAATTCTGCCGCACGCCTGTTGAACTCGATGATTTTGCCTGTCCCATCCAGAACAATAATCCCCTGATCAATGACTTCAAAGACTTTATTCATAGCAATCGGGGTGAGCCCAAGAAATCCGCTGCGAAGAACCCCAAAGCAAAGCAGCACAACGCAGGGAAGATTCAGTACGGGAATCGGGATAATGATCCCGACGCTGTTCAGAAGCGTGGATTGTATAACTGCGACAAGCACGGTTAAAAAAACACTGAGCATGATCAGCCGCAGCGGGCGCCGCAGACTGCTGGAAATCGTCCGGCAAAACAAAAGAAGAATTGTGAGCGCGATCAGAGGAAGACAAAAATTAAAGGCAACCAGAATCGTGCCGAGCGTAGTGGAGTTGACTACCAATGCATGCCCGAATACGGCATCGGTTTGCAGCTCAACGTGTTTGCGCATAAAATGATGGGATTGATCGGTAAAAATCAGTATGACGGAAGCTGCCTGAATCAAGGCTGCCACGTTTGCAAATTTGCGCAGTTTATCGTTTGCAGTGTAATCAATGCTGAAATAAAGGGTGCACAGAGTAGTGAAAAAGACACCGATCTGCTGAATGTTTCTGCCTAAAAGCATCAGTTGAAAGGTGGATGTGTTGACTTCTATTAAGTCGCCGATGACCCACACCATAAAGAATACAATCATAGCAAACAATGCCGGCACACCGACAGCGCTGAATTTCGCTCCTGTGCGCATCGCCAGGACAAAAAGCATGATGCAGGAAAAGATTAAAAGAATATTTTGCAGCAGCGCCATAGGCAATCCCTTCTAACAGTTTAGTTGTTTGATGGAAACAAGCTGGTATTGCGCAAAATTTCATCTCTTCAAAAT